>CAYOFS010000035.1:0-2597 GCA_964403095.1 uncultured Flavobacteriaceae bacterium
TACAGGGAAACGTGAAAAGATGAATAATTTATAGCGTATTTTTATGTTGAATTGGTGTTAATTACATTTCCGTTACCTTTGCATTATGATAAAAGAAATTCAAATACGAACTAACCTTATTGAAGAAACCAAAAAGGATATTCTACTATTTAAGGCGGCTCGTTTTTTAAGTATTTCAAAAGAAGAAATTACAGCAATTAAAGTATTACGTAAATCTGTTGATGCTCGTAAATCAGAAATTAAATTTAATTATAAAGTTGCTGTTTATATTGGCGAATCAATTCCTAAAAACTCAAATTACACCTTTGATTATAAAGATGTTTCTAAAGCAAAAGAAATACATATTATTGGGTTTGGACCAGCAGGAATGTATGCTGCGCTTCGTTGTGTAGAATTAGGTTATAAGCCTATTGTATTGGAGCGAGGAAAAAAAGTAAAGGAAAGGCGAAGAGATTTAAAACTTATTTACCAAGAACATTTTGTTGATGAAGATTCAAATTATTGTTTTGGCGAAGGTGGTGCTGGAACGTATTCCGATGGAAAATTATATACCCGAAGTTTAAAACGTGGCGATGTACGTAAAATATTTGAAAACTTAGTGTTTCATGGTGCAACCGAACAAATTTTAATAGATTCTCATCCTCATATCGGAACTAATAAATTACCAAAAGTAGTTCAGAATATACGTGAAACCATCTTAAAATATGGAGGAGAAATACACTTTGAAACTAGAGTAACCGATTTTGATATAAAAGATAATAAAATACGAGCAATCCAATTAAAAAATGGAGAAAAAATGAATGTTAGTGCTGTTATTTTAGCAACAGGACATTCTGCTAGAGATATTTACGAATTATTACACAGTAAAAATATTGCCTTAAAAGCAAAGTCATTTGCAATGGGAGTTCGTGTAGAACATCCACAACAAATAATAGACTCTATACAATATCATTGTTCTGAAGAACGAGATGAGTTATTACCTGCTGCGAGTTATAGTTTAGTACAACAAGTTAGCGGTAGAGGTGTTTATTCTTTTTGTATGTGCCCTGGTGGTTTTATTGTTCCTGCAGCAACAGCAAATGGAGAAGTGGTTGTAAACGGAATGTCTCCTTCGAAACGAAATAATAAATTTGCAAATTCTGGTATTGTTGTAGAAATTAATGCCGACGAAGATTTAAAAAAATATGAGAAATTTGGCGTGTTAAAAGGCTTGCAATTTCAAAAAGATTTTGAAAAATTAGCATGGCAAGCTGGAGGAAGAACTCAAACCGCTCCAGCACAAAGACTAACCGATTTTGTCGAAGGAAATCTATCAAATACTTTAAATGACACTTCATATCAACCTGGCTTAAAATCTGCTCCATTACATTCTTTATTACCAAAATCTATTGGAGGTAGATTACGAAAAGGTTTAAAAGCCTTTGGTGATAAAATGAATGGCTTTTATACCAATCAAGCAAATATTATTGGTGTAGAGTCAAGAACCTCATCACCTGTAAATATTCCAAGAAATGAACATTTAGAACACCCAGAAATTAAAGGTCTTTTCCCTTGTGGCGAAGGTGGCGGTTATGCTGGTGGAATAGTTTCTGCTGCAATGGATGGTGAACGATGTGCAGAAGCTGCTTGTAAGATTTAAAAATTAATAACTCTTTATAAATTTATACAAAACATTATTAATTACTAAAATATACTCGCTTTTAGTTAATTTTTCTATATCTATAAAATTAATTTTTAAAACACCTTTCTGCACTATTTTACCTAAAGAACTATATATTACATATTGTTTATTTAATAATTCACCATTATCAATATATATTTTATCATTCGATGGATTTGGAAAAACAAATGTTTTAGTGTTTTGGAATAAAGATTCGTTTGTTGAAAGTGTAGCGAAATAAATATCTAAAAAAACAACTCTATCGTGAACCCAATCTAATATATAATCCAAATCTACTTGATTGAAACTGTAATTTGGATATGCAAGAGTTTCCCTTTCGTAAATTTTATTGTCTAATAAGTATAAGCACTTGTTTTCAATAGCGTTTAATAGTGTTGTTTCATCTAATATATTATTTCTTAAATATGACCATCTATTTGAAACAAAGTCTGTGTAATTATTAGGGTTTAATTGTATAACTCTATTATGAAATCCATTGGTTAAAATATCGTTGGTTATATTCTCGTTTGTACCATTCCAAATAGTTCCAAAGCAGCCATCTAAATCCCAAGGAATATGAAAATACGGTTCGTTTGTATTATATTTTGCTATATAAATATTTTTACCTGTATTGTCAGTCGCTCTAAGAAGATTAAGAAATATAAAATAATCTAAATAGTTGTCTTGGTTAAAATGATTCCATACATTAGTATTAAAATCTGTATCAGAGCTATTTATAACAAAGTTAGTGAAATCGTAAATATTTTGCCAATCTGTTATATGACTTTCTTTAGGGTATTTCATTTGGTAGCCACTCCATAATCTATTGTTGTTGTCAAAACTTGGTAAGTTGGAAAAAGTAGAAGCTCCCCAAGAAACACCTTTGTAAAGTTCTCCTCTAATATTGCCATTATAGCTTTTAATTTTTAATTGTTTT
>CAYOFS010000035.1:2697-17011 GCA_964403095.1 uncultured Flavobacteriaceae bacterium
TTTGTAAAGTTCTCCTCTAATATTGCCATTATAGCTTTTAATTTTTAATTGTTTTTTGTCAACCTGTTCAGATATATTATAGATGCCATTATAGATGCCATTTAAAAACATTTCGGCATAAATTACATCAGCTCCAGCTTTAGCGTTTGATTCATTGTTTTGATAATGTGGTGTGTGAATATCTAACCATAATTTATTAGCTATAAAACTTCTCAATCTTAAAGGCTCATTATACAAAGCATCTAAAATCCAATCATCATCATTTCTTAAGTTTTTGAATTGAACATTGTGTGTGTCATCACCAATATTATCTTCCCAAAATTCGATATCATATGTTTTTTTAGGGTATGATTGAGAACCTCCTCCTCTAATTTCTATTCCAATATTTGATGTTATTATTTGGTCATTATCAGCATAAGTAAAACTTGCTAACACCTTAGGTTCATCTACAATAGTATTAGAGGAGTTAATGAAAACAAGAGGTAATTCTGTAAAATAAAGAGTGTAATTATTTGATGTTGTTTGGTTATTAATAGAGAATGAATTAGTATAAGATAGACTATTTGGCATTATATTAAACAAAAAGGAATTAGTGTTTAAATCAATTATTACCTCATTGTAATTAGATAAGTCGCTATAAGAATCTATATTTTCAATATGGCAAATTATTAGTTGCCTTGACTCGTCAACACCAAAATAATTTTCATTAATATTTATAGTTAATGTTTGTGAAAAACAAAAAAATGATTGAAAAATACAGCTAATTATTATAAGTTTTTTCATGTGTTCGTTTTTATTGTTTAATTAGATTCCTAATCTTAGGATTGCATTTTATTGGATTTATAATTTCACCGTTTTGAATGATTTTATATTAGTAAATTTACAATAAAATTATTTTCTACCAAAATCTGCTGGTATCTCTCCCCAAGCTTTGGTTTCCCATTTTAAAATATATTTATTGCTAATCATTTTTGGGTTTTTTTCAAGCCAAATTATTGCCCTATCTACTAAATCGAAAATTTCTTTATTCTCTTTAGTTTTTTTTATGGTTGTCTTAATTTTTTTTTTCCAAACCCAACCAATAGCTGTTTTACTATCGCAATAAACAGGTATTTCTAATTTGTTTTTTTTAAGCCAAGCTAGACCATGAACTAAACCTAAAAATTCCATTAAATTATTACTTCCTCCTTTAAAAGGTCCTTGTTTAAATAATAATGTTTTGGTATCTGTATAAACGCCTTGATATTCTGCAACTCCTTTGTTATTACACGCTCCATCAGTAGCTATACTGTTTTGTATTGGTTTACCTATTAATTTTAATGTCGTCTTACTTAAAGTGGTTTCAAAAACATCTTTACCTATAAAATCATAGTAATTACCTTTAAATGCTTTTTTGGCAAGTTCTTCCGTTATAAACGATTTATATTTAGCACCTACAAAACCTTCAATTTGTTTTTTACAATCGTTCCAAGAGGTATAAATGCCCTTTTTTTTACCTTCCCAAACTACATAATATTTTTTCTTTTTAGCCACGAATTTTACAGATTTACATAGGTTTTATTCGGTTCTCTCTTCTCTAAATTTACAACTTCTTCAATAACTCTTGGAAAATTTTCCTTTTCTAAAATAGCTATTTTTTTTGCCACATCATTTATAGTATCATTTACCGATAAAGAAATTTTTTTTTGAAAAATAATAGTGCCTTCATCATAGTTTTCGTTTACAAAATGAATAGTTATACCTGTTTCTGTTTCTTTATTTTCAACAACAGCCTTATGAATATGCATGCCATACATACCTTTTCCTCCGAATTTTGGCAACAAAGCGGGATGAATATTTATTATTTTATTAGGAAAATGAGCTATAATATTTTGAGGTATTTTCCATAAAAAACCTGCAAGAATAATATAATCCGCTTTGTCTTTTACTGCATTTAAAATAAAATTTGAGGTATAAAAACCACCTCTACTAAAACTTAAGAAGTTGATATTTAACACCTTACACTTATCTATAACTTTGGCATTCTTATTGTTAGTAAACACATGAGTAACTTGAATAGATGCATGTTTGTGAAAATGTTTAATAATATTTTCAACATTAGTTCCAGATCCGGAGGCAAATAATACTAAACGTTTCATTTATATAGTCTTTTAAAGTCGCTTACAAAAAAAAGAATTATTATTAACATTATGTGTATTATTAACAGATTTATTATCTTTGTACATATAAAAATTTGGTAGCAAATTGTAATTACAAATTAATTGTTTACATTTGCGCCGTAATCAAAATTAAAAAATTAAAAAATTATGTCAGATATTACATCAAGAGTAAAAGCAATTATCGTAGATAAATTAGGTGTTGATGAAAACGAAGTAACACTTGAAGCAAACTTCACAAATGATTTAGGAGCAGATTCTTTAGATACTGTTGAATTAATCATGGAGTTTGAAAAAGAATTCGATATTCAAATACCAGACGATCAAGCAGAAAACATTGCTACAGTAGGTCAAGCAGTAACTTATATTGAAGGAGCTAAATAGTAATTAAAATTACTTAAAAAAAAACGAGAATTTACTTTTATAGTTTAATTCTCGTTTTTTTTTTTATCTTTATACAAATTTTTAATTCCATTTTAAAATGAAACTAAAACGAGTAGTTGTAACAGGTTTAGGTGCTTTAACACCAATAGGTAACAATGTTGAAGCATATTGGGATTCTTTGAAAAATGGTGTTAGCGGCGCTGCACCAATAACAAATTTTGATGCCTCAAAATTCAAAACACAGTTTGCTTGCGAGGTAAAAGGTTTTGAAGTAACCAATTTTATGAATCGTAAAGATGCTAGAAAAATGGATCGGTTTACACAATTTGCTATGGTCGCTGCCGATGAAGCTATTTTAGATTCAAAATTAGATTTAGAAAAAGAAGACTTATCAAGAATAGGTGTTATTTGGGGAGCAGGAATTGGTGGTTTAGAAACATTTCAAAATGAAGTGTTAAATTTTGCTTCTGGCGATGGAACACCAAAATTTAACCCCTTTTTTATACCTAAAATGATTGTAGATATTGCTCCAGGGCAAATATCAATTAAATATGGATTTAGAGGTCCTAATTTTGCAACTGTATCAGCATGTGCCTCATCATCAAATGCAATGATTGACGCATTTAATTATATTCGTTTAGGTCACGCCGATGTTTTTGTAACTGGTGGTTCTGAAGCTACTATTGCTGTTTCTGGTATTGGTGGGTTTAATGCACTACACGCTTTATCTACCAGGAATGATGATCCAAAAACCGCTTCAAGACCTTTTGATAAAGATCGTGATGGTTTTGTTTCTGGTGAAGGAGCTGGAGCATTGATTTTAGAAGAATATGATCACGCTATTACTCGTGGAGCAACTATATATGCTGAGCTTATTGGTGGAGGATTATCTTCCGATGCACATCATATTACTGCACCACATCCTGAAGGTTTAGGCGCTACTTCTGTAATGAGAAATTGTTTAAAAGACGCTGGTTTAAAACCAGAAGATGTCGATGCAATTAACATGCACGGAACCTCAACAGGTTTAGGTGATGTTGCCGAATCGCAAGCTATTCTTAATGTTTTTGGAGAGCATGCCTACACTATTAACCTTAACTCTACCAAATCAATGACTGGTCATTTACTTGGTGCTGCTGGAGCAATTGAAGCAATAGCCTCTATACTTGCAATTAAAAACGGAATTATTCCTCCAACTATCAACCATTTTACCGATGATGAAAACATTGACTCTAAACTAAATTTTACTTTTAATAAAGCACAAAAACGCGATATTAAAATTGCCATGAGCAATACATTTGGTTTTGGTGGTCATAATGCCTGTGTAATATTTAAAAAATTTGAAGAATAATTAATTGTTTTTATGTTTGAATTTTTAAAAAATAATAAAGCTACTGCACCAGAAGATGCGGATTTTAAAAAATTTTTAAAAATTATTCTTGGCTATAAGCCGAAAAATACTTTCTATTATAGAAAAGCATTTACACATAGCTCTTTTAAAAAAATTGTAGATGGTAAATCTTATAATTATGAACGCTTAGAGTTTTTAGGTGACGCTGTTATAGATACAGTAGTTTCTGCCTTTTTATACAATATAGCTCCTTTTGAAAATGAAGGCTACCTCACTCAAATGCGCTCTAAAATTGTAAGTAGAGTAAACTTGAATAGTTTAGGGAAGGACTTAGATTTACTAAAATTTATAGATAGTGCTGTTTCTCAAGAAAAATTTGGCGACAATATTTATGGAAATATTTATGAAGCACTTGTTGGTGCTGTTTTTTTAGATAAAGGATATGTGATTTGTGATAAGTTTGTAAATAAAACACTTATTACGCCTTATATAGATATTGAACGCTTAGAAGGGAAGATAACTAGTTACAAAAGTGTTCTAATTGAATGGTGTCAAAAAAATAGAAAAGAAATTAAATTTGAACCATCTAACGAGTCTTCAAAAGAAAAAATAAAACACTTTACGGTAAAGCTTTTTATTAATAAAAAACAAATATCTAAAGGAAGGGCAACTTCAAAAAAGAAAGCAGAAGAAATAGCTTCAAAACGCGCTTATTATACCTTTCAAAATCATATCGAAAAAGTAAATAAATAATTATTGTTTATTTGTAGCTACCTTTGTAATATATTTAAAATTCATCACAAAATAGCTGCCAATAATTGCTGGTAGAGCAAAATTAAACAGCCACATTAATGTTACAATACTTACTATAATCAACTCGTTTACACCAATAAAGCTAAAAATAAAAACTGCAACAGAACCTTTTATAAGCCAATCAAACATAGGTAAGCTAGGAATTATAGACGCTATTAAATACATTGTAAAAATCAATTTAATTAAAGTTGAATATTCTATCTCTACACCAAAAAGTAATAGTAAATAATAAAATTGATGTGAAAATAATACATATCTAATTATAGAAAAAATTATCGTTTTAATAAAAATTAACGATGGTATATTTTTAATAAATAAAATAATTTTACTCCAATAAAAACCACGAATTTTTTTAGATAGTAAAAATTTACCTCCAAAAACAGAAACAACTAAAATACTAAAATAAAAAATTAATCTTCTGCTTCTAAAAACAGGTAACGACACCTCATAAGTTGTTATAAAAAAATAAAGACCAATCAAACCAAAAACTATTGTGATAAACATTTGTGAAAAATTAGATATTACATTTAATAATATGATTTTTTTTCGCTCACCCTTATAAAAATAAAAAGCTTTTACACCATATTCGCCTATTCTATTTGGTGTAAATAATGATGCTGTTAATGAGCCTAAACTCTGTTTTAAAGAGGTGATAAATGATATTTTTTTTACAATGAAAACTAAGTTTTGCCATTTTAATATTTCAAAAACCCAATTAAAAAAAGTAAATACCAATAAACTAAATAGTACATACGGATTAGCACTAAAAACATCTTCTATTTGTAAAACGAAATCCGTTAAAGAAATAGCATTATTATGAATGGTTTTTTGATATATAAAATAAAATGAACCTACAACAATAGATAATTTTATTAAAAAAAATAAAAACTGACGATATTTGTAATTAATTTTCATTAAAATTTTTATAAAAGTACACAGTTGAAAATTAAACGTACTTTTGACAACAAAGAAACAATTTTTATTTGAGCTCAGAAAAAATCATATTAGGTATTGATCCAGGAACTACAATTATGGGTTTTGGTATAATTAAAGTAGTGAATAAAAAAATGGAATTTGTGCTAATGAATGAACTCGTTCTAAACAAATACGATGACCATTATCTTAGGTTGAAAAAGATTTTTGAACGAACTATTCAGTTAATTGACACATACAAACCAGATGAAATTGCAATTGAAGCTCCTTTTTTTGGAAAAAACGTACAATCTATGTTGAAACTTGGTAGAGCGCAAGGTGTTGCGATGGCCGCAGGTCTTTCTCGTGAAGTTACTATAACCGAATATGCTCCTAAAAAAATAAAAATGGCAATAACAGGTAGTGGAACAGCCTCAAAAGAACAGGTTGCTAAAATGCTAAAAAACTTATTAAAATTAAAAACATTACCTAAAAACTTAGATGCAACTGATGGTTTAGCTGCCGCAGTTTGTCATTTCTATAACCAAGGTAAAGTTGAAATAGGGAAAAATTATTCTGGCTGGGATTCTTTTGTAAAACAAAATAAAAAAAGAGTAACTAAATAGTTTTTATAAAAATGGGAGCAGGAATCTACATTCACATACCGTTTTGTAAACAAGCATGCTATTATTGCGATTTTCATTTTTCTACTTCGCTAAAAAAAAGAGATGATTTAATAATATCTTTAATAAAGGAATTGATTTTACGTAAAAAAGAAATCAAAATACCAATTGAAACTATTTATTTTGGTGGAGGAACTCCTTCTTTATTAACAAAAAACGAATTAGATTTATTAATTGCTGCTATCTATGAAAATTATAACGTTATTGAAAATCCTGAAATAACTTTAGAGGCTAATCCAGACGACTTATCTAATAAAAAAATAATAGAATTATCAAAAACTAAAATTAACCGATTAAGTGTTGGTATTCAGTCCTTTTTTAATGAGAATTTAGTTTTTATGAATAGAGCACACAATGCAACAGAGGCCATTAATTCATTAAAAATAGCTATAAAATATTTTGAGAATATTACTATTGATTTAATTTATGGCGTTCCAAACCTATCTAATGAAAAATGGAAGGAAAACTTACAAATAGCCTTTGATTTAGGAATAAATCATATTTCAAGTTATGCATTAACAGTAGAAAAAAAAACTGCTTTATATCAATTTATTGAAAGTGGAAAAGAAAAACCTTTAGATGAAAGTTTAGCTTTAAAACATTTTAATATTTTAATAAACGAAACAGCTAATAATGGGTTTGTACAATACGAAACCTCTAATTTTGGTAAAAAAGGATTTTTCTCTAAACATAACACGTCATATTGGTTAGGAAAAACTTATTTAGGAATTGGTCCTTCGGCACATTCGTTTAACGGAAAACAACGTAGTTGGAATATAAATAATAATACTAAATATATTAAATCCTTAAAAGAAAATAAACTTCCTCGAGAGGTAGAGGTTTTATCTGAAAATGATTTATTTAACGAAACAATAATGATTGGTTTACGAACTATTTGGGGAGTTTCATTAGACAATATAGAGTCGGAGTTTGGAACTTTTAAAAAAGAATATTTACTTCAAAAAATTAAAAAACACTTAGATAATAAAACTTTAAATATTAAAAATGAATATATCATAGCAACAAATAAAGGTAAATTTTTAATTGATGGAATTGCTAGTGATTTATTTTTAGTTTAATTGTTGATTTTACAAACAAAGTGCCCTGACTAATTTTAACAAAACACACTGATTACCAAATAATAAGTTTACTTTTGCTCACTTAATTTTTCAAAAATATATATTTATGAATGCTTTTATCCAAAAATACGCAAATAACGCAAAAAATGATATTCTATCAGGTATGACAGTAGCTTTGGCTTTAGTGCCAGAAGCTGTTGCTTTTGCTTTTGTTGCAGGAGTTGACCCTTTAGTTGGTTTATACGCCGCATTTATGATTGGTATAATCACTGCTGTTTTTGGTGGAAGACCAGGAATGATTTCTGGAGCAACTGGCGCTTTAGCCGTAGTAATGGTTTCTTTAGTTGCAAAAGGAAATGAATTCGGAGCTGAAAGTGAACAATTGGGTCTATATTACCTTTTTGCAACGGTAATTCTTATGGGAATTATACAAATGTTAGCAGGTTTATTTAAGTTAGGTAAATTTGTTAGACTAATACCTCATCCAGTAATGATGGGTTTTGTTAATGGTTTAGCTATTGTTATTTTTCTTTCACAATTAAACATGTTTAAAGAGAATATAATAGATAAATTTGGTAATAATAAAGTGGAAACAATATCGGTTAAAAAAATAATGAATATAAAAAATGGTAACGTTTACGATACCAATACTGGAAATCCAATGTTTATGTTAAAAGATAAAAAATTGTTTTTACCATACGATAATCAAAATCCTTCTTATGAAATTGTGGATAATCAAGTGTATGATTTAAAAAACAATAAGGTTGTCTTTAATATTGATAATAATGGTATTTACGAAATAGAAAAAAAAGGATTGGTAAAGCAATTTTTACCAAAACCTCAACTATTATTAATGTTAGGTCTAGTTTTACTTACTATGGGATTAATGTATTTTTTACCGAAATTATCTAATAAAATACCTGACGGTTTAGTGGCAATTGTAGTGGTTTCAGCTATTGTGATATTTGGAAAATTAGATGTTGCTACTGTTGGAAGTTTTATAAAAGCTGGTGGCGGTGATGGTTTAGGTGGTGGTTTACCTAAGTTTCAATGGGATATTTTTAGTAAGGTGCCTTTTACTTGGGAAACATTTAAGTTTATTGGACCTTATGCTTTTATTTTAGCTGCAATTGGTTTAATAGAGTCGTTAATGACCTTAAATCTTATTGATGAAATAACTGAAACTAGAGGTGATTCAAATAGAGAATGTTTAGCCCAAGGTGGAGCAAATATTGTAACTGGTTTGTTTGGAGGAATGGGTGGTTGCGCCATGATTGGTCAAAGTTTAATTAATATAAAAGGTGGTGGAAGAAACCGACTTTCGGGTATTACTGCTGCATTACTTTTATTGATTTTTATATTATTTACTTCTGGTTTAATAGAGCAAATCCCAATTGCTGCACTTGTTGGTGTAATGTTTATGGTTGTTGTTGGTACGTTTGCTTGGTCTAGTTTTAGAATATTGGGTAAAATACCATTTGCTGATGCTTTAGTATTAATCACAGTTTCTTTAGTAACTGTTTGGAAAGATTTAGCGGTTGCTGTGATTGTTGGTATTATCATGTCTGCTTTAGTTTTTGCTTGGGAAAACGCAAAGCGTATTAGAACTAAAAACCGTATTAAAAATGATGGTACTAAAGTATATGATATTTATGGTCCTTTATTTTTTGGAAGTATTCAAGATTTTAATGGTAAGTTTGATGTAAAAAATGATCCTGAAAAAGTAGAAATTGACTTTTTAGAATCTAAAGTAACCGATCATTCTGCAATTGAAGCTCTTTTTAATCTAGTAGAACGATACGAGAAATTAGGAAAGCAAGTTAAGATTAAGCACTTATCTGAAGAGTGTAAAAATATTATGATAAAAGCATCTCCAAAATTAATTAGAGTGATTGAAGATAGTATTGATGATCCTAGATATCATGTAATGGCTAAAGACGATTTTATTTAAAAAAGTTTCTTTAAAAAAGAAAAAGCCTCCTAAATTATATATTTAAGGAGGCTTTTATAATTATAAAATAGAAATTAATAATACCCTAAAACTTCAGGGTTTTGAATTATAAACTCTGTTCTTCTATTTAACTGATATTCTTTTTGAGTACATTTAACACCATCAATACATTTATTAACAGGTTGTGTTTCCCCATAACCATGTGCGTAAATTCGTTTTGGGTTTATTCCTTGATTAATTATGTATTGTACTGTTGAATTAGCTCTCTTATATGATAATTTTTGATTAAAATCTTTTCCTCCACGAGAGTCGGTATGTGAAGCTCCCTCAATTTTTAATTTAGGGTATTTATTCATCATTTTAACTACTTTATCTAACTCAATTGCTGCCGTAGGAGTAATTGTGGCAGAATTTAACGGAAAATATATAGGGTTTATATTAATAACTACTTTATTTTTAAGTATTTTAATTTCTGTTAAATCTGGTATTAGTTTTAAACCTAAAACGGCTTTTTGACTTAAACCATCACCTTTTGTAGTTAACATGATTTCGTTTTGATCATATTTATCTTTATTAGCTACAAAACGAAACTCTTTTTTACATGGTAATTCAAACTCAACTTCTCCTTTTTTAGATGCTTTCTCTGTAAAAATTTTCTTGCCATCTAGATCATAAACATCAACTATTGCATACGATATTGCTTTGTTTGTTCTCGTGTTTTCTACAACCAAATTAACTGTTTGTGAACAAACTTGTTTTAAACCTAAAACAGCTTTTTGACTTAAACCACCATCTTTAGTGGTTAACATCATTTCATTTTCATCATACCTTGCGTGATTAGCTACAAAACGAAACTCTTTTTTACATGGTAATTCGATTTTTACTTTTCCTTTTTTAGATGTTTTTTCACTTAAAATTTTCTTACCGTTTAGGTCATAAACATCAACCATTGCATGCGATATTGCTTTATTTGTTTTTATGTTTTCTACAACCAAATTAACTGTTTGCGAACAAACGACTACTTTTGTTAAGTTTAAATCTACTTGATATTTTTCTTTAGGGTTAGTGTTGCTTATAAGTTCTTTTTCATCGTCTAAATAACTCAATTTTACACCTGTTATTTTTACTTTTGATCCGCACGGAACATTAATTTTATACGTTCCTTTACTTGTTGTATTGGTATTACTTATTTCTTTACCATAAGAATCTATAACCGATACTACAACGTTTTTTAACAACTTTCCGTTGTCGTCTTTTACTATACCTACTAATAATTGATCACAACCAAAACTTAATGGTGGTTCCGCTATAAAATGGTAAATATCATCATCACCTATACCGTCTTTTCTATTAGAGGAAAAATAACCTTGGTTGTTATTATTATTTAAAATTAAAGAAAAATCATCTTCCTCCGTATTGACAGGAGCTGGTAAATGAAGTACTTCCGAAAAAGAATCTTCGTATATTTTTACAGCAAAAACATCTAAATTTCCAAAACCTTTTTCTCTACCATCCGATGCAAAATATAAAATGTTATCCTTATCAATAAACGGAAACATTTCTCTACCAAAAGTGTTTATACTTCTACCTAGATTTTTTGGTTTTGAAAACGTACCATCATCTTTAATATCTACATAAAAAATATCCGTTCCACCATAAGAACCTGGCATATCTGAAGCAAAATATAATTTTTTTCCATCTCTACTTACTGTCGGATGTCCAACTGAATAATTAGGGTTATTAAACGGTAATGAAATAATGTTTTCCCATTTTCCATTGTTTTTAACATCTGCTTTATAAATAGAAAGATAGGTGTTCTTAATATATTTTAATTGCTTTGTTTTATTACCTCTTCTTCCTCTTTTTACTTTATTCGGTTTTTCATCTAAGGCCTCAATAATTCTATCCTTTTCTTCTGTTTTTGAGTTATTTCTTGTGAAATAAACAGTTTTAAAATCTGGTGCAAAAGCAACATTAGATTCATGATATTTAGAGCCTAATTTAGAAGATAGGTTTTTAATATTAGATAGTTGCCCATCAGAATTTATCTTCCCTTCATATAAATCTAAAAAAGGTTGTCCGTTATCCCATTTTTTTTCAAAACCGCCACCTCTTGCAGAAGAAAAAATAATTTTATCATCTATAGAAAAAGAGGTTCCAAAATCGGAGTTTTTAGAGTTTTCTTTTAATATTTGAACTGTGTATTCTCCAGCTGTAGTTTGAGAGAATCCAAAAATGATTATAAATAATAGTGTAATTAATAATATATTTTTCATAGTGTATCTTTTTTAATATCTTATAATTAACAAAGATAATACCATTTTTTGAGTAATACCTTAAAATCCGCAAGAGTATTTCTACTGCAAAGCTAAACTACACGCTATTATTGATAATGCTCAAAAAAACTTACTCACTATATCTAGTGATATACTTGCGTTACTTTTTTATGCGATAGGCCAATATTAGCACACATTTTGACTTTTCGTAACGAAAACTCTTACGGATTTAAGGTAATAATAAAGTTTTATCTGTAAAATGTAAAATGTAATTTATAAATTTGTAAATATTATTTCGTTTAAAAACGAAAGTCTTATATTTTATACATGAAACGAGCATGCTAAATTTTGACGCCTAAGGGAATATTTATTTAACGAGTTCCTTATAACCATTGAAAAACAATAAATAAAAATATATGAAATATTTACCAATTGATAAACAATTATTTATTAAAAACAGAAAAAAACTTGTAGTTAAGATGAAATCAAATTCATTAGCTATATTTAACTCTAACGATATTTATCCTGTAAGTGCAGATAGTACTTTACCTTTTGCACAACATAGAGATATCTTCTATTTATCTGGTGTTGACCAAGAAGAGAGTGTTTTAATTGTTTTCCCTGATGCTCCAAAAGAGGAACATAAAGAAATGCTTTTCCTTAAAGAAACTAACGAACATATTGCTATTTGGGAAGGAGAAAAATTAAACAAGAAATCAGCTTTTGAAACCTCTGGTATTAAATCTGTTTTTTGGTTACAAGATTTTGATAAGGTTTTAGCCGAAATTATGACACAAACCGAAAATGTTTATATCAATACAAACGAACATTATAGAGCAAATGTAGAAACCGAAACTAGAGAGGCTCGTTTTATAAAAAAACTAAAACAAAATTATCCTGCACATACCTACTTACGCAGTCAACCAATTTTACAACGTATTAGATCTATCAAAGAACCTGAAGAAATTGCTTTAATACAACAGGCGTGTAATATTACCGAAAAAGGATTTAAAAGAGTGTTAAACTTCGTTAAACCTAGTGTAATCGAATATGAAATTGAAGCAGAATATATTCACGAATTTATCCGTAATAGAGCTAGTGGTTTTGCTTATACACCAATTATAGCAAGTGGTTTTAATGCTTGTGTTTTACATTATATTGAAAATAATCAGGTTTGTAAAGATGGTGATATTATTCTAATGGATGTTGGTGCTAGTTATGCTAATTACGCAAGTGATATGTCACGTAGTATTCCTGTTAATGGAAAATTTACTAATAGACAAAAAGATGTTTATAATGCTGTTTTGCGTGTTAAAAATACTGCTGCTAAAATGCTTGTTCCTGGAACAATTTGGGCAGATTATCATGTGGAAGTTGGTAAATTAATGACACAAGAACTTATTGGTTTGGGGTTAATTACCTATGAAAATGTAAAAAATGAAGATCCAAAATGGCCTGCATATAAAAAATATTTTATGCATGGTACTTCTCATCATATGGGTTTAGACACACATGATTACGGAATTTTAACCGAACCTATGCAGGCTGGAATGGTTTTTACTGTGGAACCTGGAATTTATATTCCAGAAGAAAACTTGGGTATTAGACTTGAAGATGATTATGTTATTCAAGAAAAAGGCGATCCTTTTAATTTAATGGCTAATATTCCTATTACCGTGGAAGAAATTGAAGAGTTAATGAAAAAATAGACGCAAGATTTTTAGATATTAAACTAAAGACTCTCTTTGCAAACAGAAATATATATTTACAAAAACATCGAAATAAGCTACACTTCCCATGGTAAAGGAAGTGTTGTTGTTTTGCTACATGGTTTTTTAGAAAATAAAAGCATGTGGAATACTATTATTCCCATTCTTTTTAAAAAAAACAGAGTAATTACTATTGATTTACTTGGTCATGGAAATAGTGGGAATTTGGGTTATTTACATACAATGGAAAATCAAGCACAAATGGTGAAAGCAGTTTTAAATCACCTTAAACTGAGGCGGTTTATAATTATTGGTCATTCGCTTGGTGGTTATATTGCTTTAGCTTTAGCTGAATTATATCCAGAAAATATCAAAAAATTATGTTTGATGAATGCTACTGCTTTACCAGATTCTGTTGAAAAACAAAAAAACAGAGATAGAGCAATTGCCATGGTAAAACGAAATAAAGATACTTTTATAAAAATGGCTATTCCTAATTTATTTACTAAGGAAAGTAAGGTTAAATTTAAAACCGAAATAAGTTTGGTGAAAAAAGAGGCTTTAAAAACCTCTTTACAAGGTGTAATTGCATCATTAGAAGGTATGAAAATTAGAAAAAATAGAACCGAAGTCTTAAAAGATAATCGGTTTAATAAATTGTTTATCATTGGTAGAAAAGACCCTTTATTGGGTTATAATTCACTTATAGAACAAACAAAAAACACCAATACAGAGATTGTTGAATTTACTAACGGACATATGAGTCATATTGAAAATTTTAATGAATTAATATTAAGTTTAACTAACTTTGTGAAATAAACAAGACTGTTTCACTGCAAGACAAAGGGTACAAGACTTGTATTATACCCTAATTATTCACGAATTTTATATTACAAAGCCAAGCTACCTGCTATAATTGAAAATGCTCGAAATTTATTTAACTCAAAATTGAGCTACAATTACTCATTCATTTTATATTTGTTTTTGTATTCGTGAACCA
>CAYOFS010000036.1:0-9624 GCA_964403095.1 uncultured Flavobacteriaceae bacterium
CAAAATACGTCTTCGGCGAAGTGCAATCTTTACCTTTTATTAAAAGACTGAAAAAGATGGTTAAATGACCTGTAATATACATAATAAAGTACAATGCATAACGAATTGGTATGGTTTCGTTTTGAAAATCGGTTGAATTATTTGGTAAATAAAAATAATATATTATTAAAAATACTATTGGTATTAGCATTAACCATGTATATTTTTTGTTTTCGCTTTTAAAATAACGAACTAATAATCGTGTAGAAATTAACCAGCTTAAACCTAAAACAAAGATCATTATTACTTTAATATAATGAAATTCATCAATTAATGTAGTATGGTTCATTTGATTATCTCCAAACCAAATAGTAAATAATGTTCCAATAATTACCCAAATTAAAGTTAAGGGGAATTTTTCAAAAGCCAATTTTGATTTTGAAATAATTTTATTAAAAGATGAAAATATACTCATGTTTATTTTTAGTAAAAGTAATATTTATTTGTGTTTTGTGTATAAAAAAAGCCTCGAATTATTTTCGAGGCTTTTAAAACAGTATGAGAATATTAATTACTTAATAACTAATTTTCTTGTAATTGTACTTTTAGCTTCAGTTACTTTTATTAAATATAAACCAGTATTTAAGTTAGATACATTTAATGTTGAACCTGTTAATACTGTATTTAATACCTGCTTACCTAGAATGTCAAAAATTTGAACATTTTTATCTAAGTTTTGAGCGGTTGTAATAGTTAAAACGTTTTTAGTTGGGTTTGGATACATTGCAAAACCTTTGATTGTGTTTTCTGCAACATCAGCAGTTAAATCTGCTAAAGTTCTAGCAACAACTTGTGGAGTACCATTATATTCTCCTACAAAAACAATAATATCTACAGCTCCAGAAGGCACATTTTGACCGATATAATCTGCCTCACTAAAACTTGATCTAAAAGCCATAGTATCTGGGTCAGAAAAATCATAATTTGTATTAGTTGCAAAAGCAGTACCTGCATCTGCAAAAGTTACACCTTGAATTTCTACTAATTCAGACTCGTACATTTCGTGGTTTGTTGTTAAATCTAAAACAGTTACAACTTCAGGAGTAATAGTGGTTCCAGTTGCAACCATAGCATCTTGAGATGGTTTAAATTGTAAAACACCGTTATATATATATGTTTGTCCTTTTAATCCAGATATTCCATCACCATCTGAAAAATTAGTTGTGATAATTCCTGGTTGATCATCAATTAAAATAGCAGCAGTTGCATCTTGAATATATTTTTGATTACGTTCAGTTCTTGCATAAGTAACCGTTGGCGTACCTGTTAATTCATAAAACCCGCCATCATCATTAGTATCAACATCGGCTCTTAAAGCAGCTAAATCGGCAACTTGTGTATATGCTTGTATTGTAAAGTTAATTACTGGTGTTTCTACAACAGGACTTAAAGGTTGATGTGCATCATCTCTTAAATCCATTTGTACTGTATGAGCTCCAGGCGCTAAACCTGTAATGTCGATTGAACCAGTATTTACGTATTGAGCACCTTGATCTACACCATCAATTTTATAATGAAAATGTCCATCACCACTTCCAGCAGTAGCTACATTAAAATTTGAAATTGAATATGTTAAAGTAAAATCTCCTGGAGGAAGTACTCCACCATCAGTTGGAGAAATTATCGCTAAAGTAGGAGCTGTAGAAGTTCCAGCTGTAAAAGTAGCCAAACCAATAATACTTTCAAAAGTAGCACCTGCTTGACAAACACCAAATCCATTTAATAAACCATTGCTATTTGTCCAATTTGCAGGATTAAAAGCTCCTGCATTCGCATTTGTAGCGTTGTTACGCTTAGCATACCCATCTTTGTATTCCCAATTTGTACCTGAACCATCAACGCCTTCAACACCATATTGATCTACAACAGTAGTTGTTGCAGTTTCAATAATTCTAATTCTATCATCACCATTAAAATTCACAGTACTTCCTGTATCTTCTAAGAAGCCAGTTGTTACTGATGCATATTCAGTTGTAAATATACCACCAGTTGCATCTTTAAAAACATATATAAAAGCATCTGTAACAGTTCCAAGAGGCGATAAATCCAAGGCGTTTGACCAAGTTGTATTAGCATTTGTTTGATTCTCCAAAGAATACATAGTAAAGTCCACTGTACCATTAGCGTAAATTTCTAGTACTTTTGGTGTGCCTCCAGAACAATCTCCATCAGAAATCATTGTGATTATAGGTCCTTGAGCAAAAGATAAAGAAGTTACCATAATAGCAACCATTAAAATGTAAATTTTTTTCATAATAAATATTTTTTTAGATTAAAGATTAAATGTCTAATGCAAATATACTTAAATTTAAGCATATTAAAGGTTGGTTTTTATAACATTAACATAAAAATAATAATAAATTAATATGTAAACAATTTTTAAATTCTGTTTACATTTTTTAAAGTAGTACTTTTGACTTGATTAATTAGATTATTTATAATGGCATTTTTCAAGAAACAAAAGACATATAAGTTTGCAATTCAATCAGCATTTTTGCTGTCTATCACTGCTTTTTTAGTGTTATTTATACTAAATTCATTTTTATATAAAAAATTATTATCACCCTATTTTTTAGCTATTTTTAGTGTGTTATTATTTATTTTTAGTTTTTTAATTATTCAATATCGTGTTGAAAAATTTATTTATAAACACATACAAAAACTGTATAGCGATGTTTCTATGTTGGATATTGATGATTTTGATAAAAACACCATGACTTCAAATATGGAAACTTTATCAATAAATGTGAAGCGTTTTGCCGATAATAAACGTATTGAAATTGAGCTTTTAAAAGAAAGAGAAAAGTATAGAAGAGAATTTCTAGGTAATATTTCTCACGAGTTTAAAACACCTCTTTTTACCGTTCAAGGTTATATTTTAACTTTGTTAGAAGGAGCTATCAATGATAAAACTATTAGATTAAAATATTTAGAAAGGGCAAATAATGGTGTAGAAAGATTGAATCATATTGTAAAGGATTTGGATATGATTTCTAAACTTGAAACAGGTGATTTGAATTTAGAGGTTAAAAAATTTAACATTTTAGCCCTTGTTGATTCGGTTTTTGAGTTATTAGAAATGGAAGCTTCTAAACGTAATATTACATTAAGCTTAAATAAATTTTATGAAACACCTTTGTTTGTTAAAGCGGATAGAAATAGAATTCAGCAAGTTTTAATTAATTTAATCACGAATGCTATTTATTATGGTAACACTAACGGAAATGTAATTGTGAGCGTAAATTATCACTCAGAAAATAAATTACTTATCGTAGTATCTGATGATGGGCAAGGTATTGAATCTGAAAAATTGCCTCGCCTTTTTGAGCGGTTTTATAGAGTAGATACAAGTCGTGCTAGAAACCAAGGCGGAACAGGTTTAGGGCTATCTATAGTTAAACATATTATAGAAGCTCATGATGAAAATATTTTTGTTGAAAGTAAAATAGGTGAAGGTTCTACGTTTTCTTTTACATTGAAATCTTTGGCTCTAGTTTAAAATTGTGTTGTTTTATTTAATCATAAAGAGTATAGGGTTTTACACTAGATATACAGTTAAAAATTTGGTTTTACTAAAAATTCAGTAATAAATACATTTTAATATCATATTTGTTCATTTTTTTCATTGATAAAAAAACGAACCAAGCTCAAAAAATATTTTGGCTAGGCATTCGAAACCTAATCTAAATTTATCATTCATCATCTGAATTTTATGAACTCATTCCGTTTTCATATTTTATTGCTTTGATTTTACATCTATCAACGGAACTCAAACAGCATAAAATTCCGCGATGAGTTCATTTCAAATTTTACGATTATCTTTCGAATGCCGCTTAAAAATCATGTTTTCAGCACCATTAAACCTCATCGTTAAACTTATTGAGCTTTGTGTTTTCTTGGTGTCATTTGTGGTTATAGTCGGTTTTATCAACACAATTATAAACTAGAGCCAAGTCTTTTTAGATTTTATCAGTTATATAAATATAGAACATTAGACGCAAGACTGAAAATCAAACACTGAACACTGACAACTGAACACTGAAAAACCCACTAATGCGCATCTAACCAATTATCGCCTTTATCCATATCAACAACTAACGGAATACTTAATTCAAAAGCAGATTCCATTTCATCTTTAATAATTGATGACAACTTGTCTATTTCGTCATTATGCATATCAAAAACCAGTTCATCATGTACTTGTAAAAGCATTTTTGTTTTGTATTTTTTTTCGTCTAATATTTTTTGAATATTAATCATGGCAATTTTAATAATATCGGCTGCTGTACCTTGAATTGGTGCATTTACAGCGTTTCGTTCATCGCCAGAACGCACTATACTATTTTGCGAATTAATATTTTTTAAATAACGTCTTCTACCTAGTAATGTTTCTACAAAACCCTGTTCTCTTGCTAAATCAACCTGTTTAGCAATGTATTTTTTTAAGGTTGGATAAGTTTCATAATAGGCATCAATTAAAATTTTTGCATCTTTTCTACTCATTTTAGTTTGCTGGCTTAATCCAAACGCCGAAACACCATAAATAATACCAAAATTAACTGTTTTTGCTTGAGCTCTTTGCTCACGTGTTACTTCTTCTAACGGAACATCAAATACTCTTGAAGCGGTTGATTTATGAATATCTTCGCCGTTCCTAAAACTTTGTTTCATGGTTTCTTCGCCACTCATTTCGGCAATTAATCTAAGTTCAATTTGCGAATAATCCGCTGCCATTAAAGTGTAATTTTCATCACGTTTTACAAAAGCTTTTCTCACTTGCCTGCCTCTTTCTGTTCTTATTGGTATGTTTTGTAAATTAGGATTTGTAGAGCTTAATCTTCCTGTGGAAGCAACGGTTTGCATGTATGTTGTGTGAATTCTTTTAGTTACTGTATTTACATCTTTTGGCAAGGCATCAACATAGGTGTTTTTAAGTTTTATTAAACCTCTCCAAACTAAAACATTTCTAATAATTTCATGGTCTTTAGCTAATTTTGATAAAACCTCTTCACCTGTTGCATATTGACCAGTTTTGGTTTTTTTAGGCTTTTCTACTAGTTTTAAGTGTTCAAAAAGTACAATTCCCAATTGTTTTGGCGATGCTAAATTAAACTCTGTATTTGCTTCACGATATATTTTACTTTCTAAATCAAGAATATCATTATTTAGATCTTTGGATAATCCGTTAAGGAAATCTACATCTAAATTTATACCTTCTAACTCCATTTTTGCCAATACTTTTACTAAAGGAATTTCTATTTTTAGGAATAAATCCATCAAATTTTTATCTTTTAATTTTGGCTCAAAAACTTGTTTTAGCTGAAAGGTGATATCAGCATCTTCTACAGCATATTTTGTAATATCTTTGACAGCCACAGTACGCATAGAGCGTTGGTTTTTCCCTTTTTTACCAATAAGTTTTTCTATTGATAAAGGTTGATATTTAAGGTAGGTTTCGGCTAAAACATTCATTCCATGACGCATATCTGGTTGCAATAAATAATGGGCAATCATGGTATCAAAATACTTTCCGTTAACCTCAATATTGTATTTATTTAAAACCTTAATATCATATTTTAAATTTTGTCCTATTTTTTCGATGGTTTCATCTTCAAAAAAAGGTCTAAGTTCTTCAATAAGTACTTGTGCTTCCTCTCTATTTTCAGGAAACGGAATATAATAACCTTTTCCTTTTGCATACGAAAACGCAATACCAACCAATTCCGCTTCAAGCGTATTTAAGCTAGTAGTTTCGGTATCAAAACAAACCGATTTCTGTTGTAATAATTTACCAATAAACAGCTTTCTAGCCATTGGTGTTTCTACACTTTGATATAAATGTTCGGTATTCTCAATAGTTTTAAAACCTGTAACAATAGGAATATTATCACTTAAAGGTGAGGCAAATAAATCTAATTGACCTGTTTGTTCTTGTTTCTTATTTCTCGGGTCTTGCTTCTTATTCTCTCTAATTTTCCCTTCGGCACTTGCAGGATTTACAAATATTTTATTTAAAGTATCCCACATTCTACGAAATTCCAATTCTTGAAAAATACCATTTATTTCTTGAAATTTTGGTTTTGACAGCACGTAATCTTCCTCTTTAAACTCTATTGGGCAATCTAACATTATGGTTGCTAATTGTTTTGATAGTAAACCTAAATCGGCATTTGCCTCTACTTTTTCTTTCATTTTTCCTTTCAAATCTGCCGTATTTTTTAGCAGGTTTTCCATAGAACCGTATTGTTTTAAGAATTTCTTGGCTGTTTTATCGCCAACTCCAGGTAAGCCAGGAATATTATCAACAGCATCACCCATCATTCCAAGGTAATCAATTACTTGTAGTGGATCTTCAATTTCAAATTTTTCTTTTACTTTATCAACTCCCCAAATTTCAATTCCGTTACCCATTCTGGCAGGTTTATACATAAAAATATTATCGGATACTAATTGTGCAAAATCTTTATCTGGTGTTACCATAAAAACTTCAAAGCCTTGTTTTTCGGCTTGTTTGGCAAGTGTTCCAATTAAATCATCGGCTTCATAACCAGCAACTTCAACAATTGGTATTTGCATAGCCTCTAATATTTTTTGAATATACGGAACGGCAATTTTAATGGCTTCTGGTGTTTCTTGTCTGTTGGCTTTATATGCAGGGAAAACATCATTACGAGCAACCGAACCACCTTTATCAAAAGCAACGGCTAATAAATCGGGTTTTTCTCTACGAATTACGTCAAGTAACGAGTTCATAAACCCTAAAATTGCCGAGGTATCCATTCCTTTAGAATTGATACGTGGGTTTTTAATTAAGGCATAATAACCTCTAAAAATTAATGCATAAGCGTCTAATAAAAATACTCGTTTTTTTGCCATTTGTGATTAGGATTGGATATAGGCAAATATAAGGTTATTTTATTATTCAACAGATTTCTTCTTCGATCTTTCAGGCTCATCGCAATGACGGTTATTCTTGACCTTACCCAACAATATTCACAATTTTACCAGGAACAATAATCACTTTTTTAGGCGTTCTACCATCTAATTGCTTTTGTGTTCTTTCATCTGCCATTACTGCTGCTTCGATTTCATCTTTGCTTAAATCTAAGGATAAATCTAAGGTAAAACGCATTTTTCCGTTAAACGAAACAGGATACGTCTTGTTACTTTCTACTAAATAACTTGCATCAAATACAGGATAAGCAACTGTTGAAATAGAAGTTTCATGACCTAATTTTGACCATAATTCTTCGGTAATATGTGGTGCATAAGGCGATAATAAAATCAATAATGGCTCTAATATATCTCTATGATTACATTTTTGTTGTGTTAGTTCATTTACAGCAATCATGAATGTAGAAACTGATGTGTTGAATGAGAATTTTTCAATATCTTCTTCTACTTTTTTGATGGTTTTGTGTAGGGTTTTTAAACTTTCTTTACTTGGTTTATCTTCGCTAATATGAGCTACGCCACTTTCATCTATTTTATATAATTTCCATAATTTTTTAAGGAAAGAATAAACACCTGAAATACCTGCAGTTTTCCATGGTTTAGATTGCTCTAATGGTCCTAAAAACATTTCAAAAAGACGTAAACTATCTGCTCCGTATTCTTCGCAAATTAAATCTGGATTGACTACGTTGTATTTGGATTTGGACATTTTTTCGACTTCACGAACAACTTCCCATCCTAAATCCTTCCCAAAGGGAAGGACTTTACCTTCTTCTTCATATAAAAATATTGCGTTATTATATTCTTTTCTTGAATTACGAAAAGCATTTAAATCCAATTCATTGGAAGTATTGACCATTGAAACATCTACATGTATTGGGTTTATATGAAATTCAGGTTCAGTTTTTAAATTATCTTTAAAACTATTGGAGATATAAGTTAATATATTATAATCCGTTTCTGTATATTCAAACGTATCAGAGTTGAAAATGTCTTTTTTTACACTTTCAGAAGAGTTTTCGAAAATATGTTTACTTACAAATATTGATTTATCAGAAAGTAAAAAACGCTCATTATCAATAGTATAAAAAGGAGTAAATCGATAAACAATAGCACTCTCACCCAAAATCATACCTTGATTAATCAGTTTTTTAGCAAATTCTTTTTTTGGTACATATCCTAAATCA
The DNA here is from genome assembly GCA_964403095.1 of uncultured Flavobacteriaceae bacterium. GTDB lineage: Bacteria > Bacteroidota > Bacteroidia > Flavobacteriales > Flavobacteriaceae > S010-17. Next base: position 8,181 of record CAYOFS010000036.1, read on the forward strand.
AACAAGAATTTTTGCCAAAAACGAGAATATAATAAATGCCCAGTTGCGTGTTCAGAACCACCAATATACAAGTCCACATCTTGCCAATAATTAAGTGCTTTTGCAGAAGCAAAATCTTCATAATTATGTGGATCCATATAACGATTAAAATACCAAGAACTGCCTGCCCAACCTGGCATAGTATTTAATTCTAATGGGAAAACAGTTTCACCATCTATTAACTGATTACTGACTACTGAACACTGCAAACTATCCCAAGCCCAAACAGACGCATTACCTAAAGGTGGTTTTCCATCGCTTGTTGGTAGATAATTTTCTACTTCTGGTAAGCGAATTGGCAAATGTTCTTTAGCAATCATTTGTGGCATTCCATCTTTATAATAAACAGGAAATGGTTCGCCCCAATATCTTTGACGAGAAAAAACAGCATCACGTAAACGGTAATTTATTTTTTTATATCCGACACCTTGTTTTTCCATTTCATAAATCACCGTTTTGAAGGCTTTTTTGTATGGTAAATTGCTTAAAAAATCGGAGTTATCAATAATAGTACTTCCTTTATCTTCGTGTGCGTTTTCAGAAATATCTACATCCTTAAATATATTAGGAATTGGCAAATCAAAATGTTTGGCAAAGTCATAATCACGTTGATCACCACAAGGGACAGCCATTACAGCACCTGTTCCATAACCAGCAAGAACATAATCGCCTATATAAATAGGTATTGGTTCTTTGGTAAACGGATGTTCAGCATAAGCACCTGTAAAACAACCTGAAATATTTTTTACATCGCTTTCTCTATCTCTTGCACTACGTTTTGCAGTTGCTTTGATATATGCTTCAACTTCTTCTTTTTGCTCTGGAGTTGTTATTTCTTTAACTAAATCAAGTTCTGGTGCAAGTGTAATGAAACTAACACCAAAAATTGTGTCAGGACGAGTTGTGAAAACACTAATATCCCATCCTAAATCCTTCCCTAAGGGAAGGACTTCCATGTTTTTTTCTTCGAAAACTTCTGAGATGTTATTCAGTTCGTTTTCTATGGCTTTTAATACTTTTTCTATATTTCCTAAAACTTCTTCATTTTTAAAACGAATAACTTTATAACCTTTATCACCTAAGTGTAAAGTTCTTTCTTGGTCTTTTTCTTGTTGATCATTATGAATTTTTCCATCAACTTCAACGACTAATTTTTTCTTTAAACAAACAAAATCAACAATATAATCTAAAATTAAGTGTTGCTGTCTAAACTTAAAACCACTTAATTTTTTACCCCTTAACTGTTCCCAAAGAAATGCTTCAGCCTGTGTAGGATTAGCACGCATATGTTGTGCTTTTTCAATCAATAAATGAGAATTACTTCCACCAGTCATATATCCAAATACTCTATTATCATCAGAATCTACTTTCCCACTTTGATTTTCAGAATCCGCTTTTCCATACT
>CAYOFS010000036.1:9724-16695 GCA_964403095.1 uncultured Flavobacteriaceae bacterium
CTACTTTCCCACTTTGATTTTCAGAATCCGCTTTTCCATACTCATTTTCAGAATTTGCTTTCTCTTCCCCTTTGGGGAAGGATAGGATGGGGAAAGTTACCATCGCTCCTTGACTTCTACCAATCCAATTTGTTTGAATATCTTTTATTGGTTGCGGCCAATCTAATCCGTTTAAATCGTCTAATAAACGTTGTGCATACGCCGAAATACGCATAGACCATTGCATCATTTTTTTCTGTATTACAGAATGTCCGCCACGCTCTGAAACTCCATTTATAATTTCATCGTTTGCTAAAACTGTTCCTAATTCGGCACACCAATTTACGGTAGTTTCGCTAAGGTAAGTCATCCTATATTTTAATAGAAATTTTTGTTTTTCTTTATCGGAAAAATTATTCCAATCGTTTGCTGAAATTTGCGGAGTATCTTCATCGCAAGGAGAGTTTACTTTCTCGTTTCCGTTTTTTTCTAATTCTGTAATCAATTCCGTTATAGGAAAAGCTTTGTTATCAATATTACAATAATATGAATTGAAAAGTTGGGTAAAAATCCACTGTGTATGTTTATAATAGTCGGCATTTGAGGTTCTAATTTCCCTTGACCAATCAAATGAAAAACCTATTCTATCTAATTGCTTTCGATACGTTTTTATATTCGCTTCGGTAGTTTTTGCAGGATGTTGCCCAGTTTGAATAGCGTATTGTTCTGCTGGTAAACCAAAACTATCGTAACCTTGTGGATGCAAAACATTAAACCCTTTATGACGCTTATAACGAGCGTAAATATCACTGGCAATATAGCCTAACGGATGACCAACATGCAAACCAGCTCCACTTGGGTAAGGAAACATATCTAAAGCGTAAAATTTAGGTTTGTTACTTGTATTTGAAGCTTTAAATGTTTGCTTATCTGCCCAATATTTCTGCCATTTTTTCTCTATCTCGTTGTGGAAGTATTTCATTTTTTTGCTGTGAATTTGTTTATTTGTTTATTTTTAGATTTGTTTGCTTGTTAAGCAAATGATAACAATTCTACAAATAATTAAATGCAAAGATAAACTTATCCTTATAAATAGTGTAAAAAAAGAGTACTCTAATTTTTAGATGATGTTTATTTTTTTACTATTCAGAAAACTCGTTTGAACTCGCTTTGACAATTTTTACAGTTCATTTTTAAAATGATACTAAAAATCTAATTCTTTTTCTTTTTTGATAAGAGCAACAACACCATTGTACATGTCTTGAACACATTGAACTTCGGTTACTCCTAATCTTCTTTTATTAGAAATATCATAAACATTTCCTTTACTTTGAGAATGTTCGCCATCAACACCTCTAATTTGAACGTGATGTTTATTGGCTATTGCTTTAAACACATCCATTTTTTCACTTAAATTGGGTAATTTTATATGAACACTTGCTCGCATTGCTGTGCCTAAATTAGTAGGACAACTTGTAATATATCCCAACGTATCATTATATGCGAAGTCTATTTTTTGCTTAATTAAGTTTACTGCTTTAGCTAAACGCTCAAATACTTCTTTTATATCACCTCCTTTTTGCATGGAAATAATTCTTAGTTGATCTTCTTCATTAATCCACACTAAAAAAGTTTTATTATTATTGTGAAAAATACCTCTTCCGTTTGGCCAATCTCTATTTAATCCAGCTGCTTCAAGAAATCTATCGCTCGATTTGAATAAAAAATGATCTTCCACCAAGGTTTGTCTTTCATTATCAGTCAAGTTGTTTAACGGGTAATATTTTCCTGCTAATTCATTGGTAAAGGCAATTAATATTTGTGAAACTTCTTTTTCAATTTGGATTCGTTGTTCTTTTGAAATAGCGGCTCCTAAAGGTATATTTTTCACATTTCTACCAACTCGTATTCTTGTAGATAAAATATACTTATTTTCTTTATCTGGGTTTGGTGCGGTTAAATCTATCGGATTAAAATTTGATTTATGTAGGTTTCCTGTTTTATAACCATGATAATCTTCAATAATTTTACTAAATAAAGGTGCAAAAACAGTGTACGATTCCTCATCACCAGCATATGCGCCAATACCACTATCTAAATTTTGCACACCTGAATTTACAACCTTGCTTAAAGTGTAATTATGTATGGTTTTTTTATCTTTTAATTGCTCAAAAACTTCTTTTGTAAGGTGTTTTGCAAGTAATGAATTGGATTTTGATAATTCGTTTGGAAAATTCATATATATTATTTAGGTATTTTATCATGTACCATTGCTGGAATATCATTATTCCACTTGGTAAGAATATCGGTTGCTACTTGAGATCCAGAACCTGCGGCAATAGCAAATTGACTACGCCAACCTGCTAAAACACCTGCAACATAAATTCCGTTAGTTACTAAATGGTCTTTATTTTTTAATTGAATACGCTCTTTTGCAACTGGTAAACCACGATGAGGTTCAATATATTGCATTAGACCTTCTATTTTAAATAGATTTGATGCGCCAACTGCAACTACAATATTTTTGGCTTTATATTCATTTTTATTAGATGATACAATAAAAACGCCATTTACATTTTCAACTTTTAAAACTTTTTCTTTTTCAATTTGCGTTACATGTGGATATGTATTGGATAATTGTTTTTTTCCGTTTTCTAAAATTTCTACTCCTGTTGTTTCTGTTGGTATACCTAAAACATTATTAAAAATTCCGTTTGTTAAAGCAGATGCTTTTTGATGTATTATTATGCCTATTTTTTTATCTTCTGCAAATGGCTTTTGTTTTGCAGAACCTAGTATTAAAGCACAAGACATTCCTGCTGCGCCTCCACCAATAATTAATACATCAAATGTTTTCATGTGTTCATTTTTATTATTTATAAATGCTTTATGTGTCTAAAAAGTGAATTGCAAAGATAATGTTTATCTTTGCGAAAAACCATAATACATAACAAAATATGAAAAATTTAATTTTGATATTTATATTAATTTCTATCTTTTCTTGTCAAAAAAAGACAGAAATATTAGTATATAAAACGACCTTTAGTTTAGAAGAAAAAAAGGTTCTAGAAGTAGTAAATAGTGTAATTAATTCTGCTATATATTCCACATTAATAACATTAGATAAAAACAATCAGCCAAGAGCAAGAGTTATCGAGTCTTTTTTACCTGAAAGTAATTATGTTGTTTGGATGGCTACAAATCCTAAAAGCAGAAAAGTAACACAGCTTAAAAACAATACAACAGCTACAATGCATTATTTTGATAAAAACAAGCTAGCTTATGTTTCTTTAATGGGCAATGCTTATATTGTTACTGATGAGGTTGTTAAAAATGAAAAATGGAAAGATGGCTGGGAGAAGTTTTACCCTAACAAAAATGAAGATTTTTTATTAATAAAATTTATTCCAAAAAGTATTGAGTTAATCAGTATTTCAGATGGTTTTACTGGAGATAAAACTACATGGAAACCGCATCAAGTAGTGTTATTTGAATAGCCTTATTTTTCTAATATTGCTTTAATGTTTGGTTTAAAATAATTTGGACCTTTCATGACCTTACCATCTTCTCTATAAATTGGTTTTTGATCAGCGCCAAGCTTACTCATATTAGATTTTTGAATTTCGTTAAAAATAGTTTCTATTTTGTGCTGCATTCCATGAGAAAGTATGGTGCCGCATAAAATATAAAGCATATCACCAAGTGCATCGGCAACTTCGATTAAATCGTTATTTTTTGCAGCTTCTAGGTATTCTTCATTTTCTTCCGCCATTAAATCGAAACGTAATTTTATTTCTTTATCGTTTGTAAAGGCAATTGGTGTTTCTCTATTGGTAATTCCAAATGCATTATGGAATGCTTCTACGGCACTTATTTTATCTTTCATATTTTTATTGTGTTAAAATTTAGATTAATCTTTTCAAACTCCTATAAATGTTAATGTAATGGGAGTATTATATTGTTGATAATAAAAAAGTTACATTTTTTTTAGAATTACCTATAAATATCTCATCATCAATAATAATTACTGGTCTTTTTAGAAATGTATATTCATCTAATATTAATTGTTTAAAATCTTGTTCGGTTAAGGTTTGCTCTTTATATAATTTATATTTTTTTGCTCTTTTACTAAAAAGCGATTCGTAACTTTTGGTAAAATTGTACATTTCTTCTAATTGAGCTACTGTTATTGGTTGGGTTTTTATTTCTTGAAAGATAAATGCATTGTATTTTTCTTTAGAAATACTAGCTTTAATTTGTTTTAAAATACGATTGTTGGTATCGCAGGTTTTTAAATGGTAAATTTTTTTCATTGGGTAAAAGTACTTCTTTTATAGTAAGAAAATATGGCTTGATTATGGTATTATAATAACGTAAATAAATTACTGAACGGTTCTTTTTTATAACTGAATTGTAAAAAGGTGGTTTTTTATTGCATTGCTCACAAGTTATTTCTATTTAAAATCCTATTTTACTAGTATCATTTTCAAAATCATTAGATTCAGTATTGTATATATTAGATAGTTTTGTAGCGGATTTAATAGTTGTATTTAAGCCTAATTCATTTGATAGTGTTTGTGCTTTTTCTTTTTCCAATGCTTTAAATTCATATTTTACAATAACACGCCCTTTTCTTAATAAGGCTTTATCGATAACGGTTAATGGACTATTAAATGTGCAAATAATTTGTATATTTAAAATATCAGCCAGCAATCCATCTGAAAGGTTTAATAAATTAGCAACAGCAGTATTATTATTTCCTTTTCTTGATAAAACATCATCGGCATCTTCAATAATGAGAATTGACCCTTTGTTTTCTTCTAATTTTGATATAAAATCAGGATTTGCTAGTGAACCTGCCATATTACTTGGTATAAAAAGTTTTTTCTTCTTAAGAATACCTGCTAAATATCTTAGATAATGTGTTTTTCCTGTTCCAGGAGCTCCATAAAAAATTACTAATCCGTTTGCTTTTTTTTGATTTAATTTTTTCACTAAGGTTTGATGAATGGCTAGAAAATCATCATTATAATTTAGGTTAATATCAATTTTAATTTTTTTAATATCAAAAGATTTAAAATCAGAATATCCGCCTTCACTAAATAAAACTTCTATTTTATTTTGATTACTACTTTTCATTTTAAAAAAAGATTTCACTTCGTTTATATATGGTTTTAGCGTAGCTTTATCGATACTTTTTTTATATAAAATATGAACATCATTATCGTGTGAATAATCTCGAGAAATAAAACCAATAATACCATCGGCTAAGATGAAAAAACTTCGACCGATGTTTTTTTTATCAAAACTGACAAGCTCTGTGTAAATTTCTAATTGATAATTTTTCTTCCATTTTTTAAATAATTTACTACAAGAGATACTTGAAAAAATAATTCTAAAAGGAATTTCATTGTATTTATCAGTAAAAAAATGGGTTGGATCTATAAATTCACCTGTATCATATTTTATGGGGAAATTGTTGTTTTTCATTTGATAAAAATATAAAAGTTTTACGAGTATTACTAACTAAAACAAATAGAATTATTTCACTTCTTTAGTTTGAGCTAAAAAAATTTTTGAAACAATCCATTTGCCTTTTTCTTGACATTTTTCACATTTCAAACCATGAAAACTACTTAAAACTTCAACCAACTCTTGATGCGTATAGTTTTCTATATCATCATTAGTGTCAACTGTACTTATACCATTTAATTGAACTTCTGTACAGTTCTGACAAGATAAATCGTGAAGTATTTTATTTATATACATAATTATTTTATAAAAGTAATTAACAATAAAACCCAGCTAGTAACCAAAAACAAACCACCTATTGGTGTAATTGGTCCTAAAAATCGCATTTTTTCACCCTTAGCATCAGATATTACTAAGCCGTAAATACTAAACGAAAATAAAAATACACCAATAACTAAGCAATAAGTTATCGTGTTAAAAAATGGAGTATTCGTATCTAAATTGAAGCCAATCATAAGTAATAATATGGCATGATACATTTGATATTTCACACCAGTTTCAAAACTTTTTAATTGTTCTAATGATAATATTTTTTTGAGTGCATGCGCACCAAAAGCACCAAAAACAACAGCAAGCATACCATATAATGCGCCAAAAAACAAAGCTAATGAAGTCATAAATTTAATTTTTTGTAAATATATCACATTTTTTTATTAGTGTTTTAAAAAAAAACTACATTGTAAATTTAGTGGAATTATTAATATGGCGACATTAAACTGTTAGATAATAGATACAAGACTGACTGATAATAAGCAAATTAGACAAAAGTCAAATGACTTTAATTGTCCGCCTGTTTAATAAAACCATGAGTTTGTCGTGCACCCTTATTAATTTGTAATAAAATCAATAGGCACGGTAATTCCTCTAGGAGATGGCACAATAGGGAAGTCGCTATTAAGTAACCATTTATATCAAATGCCCGTTACGCAAGAAGATGTTTTAGCATTAGCCCAAAGTATACAAAAAAGTTTAAATATTGAAATCGAATTTGGAACAAGGTCATTTCAGTATGATGATAAAATTATAAACACTACAGTTCAGTATTACATCTTTCCGGGTCAAAAAGAAAGCATTTTTCAATCAGATAGAACTTTTGAATTTATAGCTAATGTATTTGATTTTTTACCTGTTTTAAAAAATATATCGGTACTTATATTAATCTATGATACAACAAGAATTGAAAGTTTAAAATCGTTAGAATATTGGTTAGATGCTTCGGTATCTAGAAATTGGGTTCATGAAAAAACTAAAATTATATTAGTTGCAAATAAAATTGATTTACAAAGACCAGATCAGGGTTTGAAAAAAACATACTAAATGGAATACAAGAATTTTTAAAAGCTAAAAATATTTTTCTACCCAAAAATCAAATTGTAAGCGCAAATGTTTCCTCGCTTACTTTAGAAGGTATTGATGATTTAAGAGATGATATCTTTGATTGGGTTAAAGATAACGGTAAT
>CAYOFS010000037.1:0-16562 GCA_964403095.1 uncultured Flavobacteriaceae bacterium
TCTTTTCAAACTAAAAATAGTCCTTCAAAGCCACGCCTCGTCTAAGAAAAAGGCTAAAAACTTTGATTGCAAGTTTAGGTCGAACTCAGGTTATTAATTCTTCTTATTTTTGCAGCTTCGTGTAAAACAGATAAAATGAATAATAAACAAGTTATAGAGCAACCTGCCGTAGAAAAGAAATCTAAAAAAATGGAAATTCATGGTGATATAAGAACAGATAATTACTATTGGTTAAACGAAAAAGAAAACCCACAAGTAATTGACTACTTAAATAGTGAAAATGATTATTATGATAAAATAACAAAACACACTAATAAATTTCAAGATAATTTATTTGAAGAAATGAAAGGAAGAATTAAAGAAGATGATTCTTCAGTACCTTTTAAATCTAATAAATATTTATATGTAACTAAGTTTGTAAAAGGTGGTCAATATCCTGTTTATTATCGTACAGCAGATAAATCAAAAGCTAAAGAAAAAGTATTGTTCGATGTAAATAAAATGGCAGAAAATCATGATTATTATGCCTTAAATAGTTTTACTGTAAGTGTTGATAATAAGCTAGTTGCTTTTGGAGTAGATACGGTAAGTAGAAGGCAGTACGATATTAGAATTAAAAATATAGAAACAGGAAAAATATATCCTGAAATTATTAAAAACACTACAGGTAGTGCAACTTGGGCAAGTGATAATAAGACCTTATTTTATACACATAAAGACCCTGAAACTTTGCGTAGTACTAAAATAATGAAACATGTTCTTGGTACAAGTGTGGAAAATGATGTGGTAGTTTACGAAGAAAAAGATGATACTTTTTATGTTAATATTGGTAAATCAAAATCTAAAAAATATTTAATTATTGCTTCAACAAGTACGTTAACATCAGAATTTCAATTTTTAGAAGCAGATAACCCAAGTGGTGAATTTAAAATATTTCAAAAGCGACAAAGAGGTTTGGAATATAGTATAGCTCATTATAAAAACCATTTTTATATCCATACTAACAAAGATGGCGCTGAAAATTTTAAATTAATGAAAACACCAATTACTAAGACTATATTAGATAATTGGATAGATGTAATTCCTCATAGAGAAGATACCTTATTGGAAGATTTCACTATTTTTAAAGACTATTTAGTATTAGAAGAACGCACAAATGGTTTAGAAAAAATACGCATAAAGCGATGGGACAAATCTGCTGATTTTTATTTACCTTTTGATGAAGAAACCTATTCAGCAGGCGTTTTTTCTAATCCTGAATTTGATACAAATATTTTAAGATATAGTTATAATTCATTTACAACACCAAGCTCTATAGTTGATTTTAATATGGATACGAAAGTAAAAGATATTAAAAAAGAACAAGAAGTGTTAGGAGGGAAGTTTGATAAAAATAACTATACCAGTAAACGAATTTGGGCAACAGCAAGAGATGGTAAAAAAACACCAATATCATTAGTTTACAGAAAAGATACAGCCTTAGACAAAGACACGCCATTATTATTATATGCGTATGGCTCTTATGGGCATACATTAGATGATAGCTTTAGCACAGTACGTTTAAGTTTATTAGATAGAGGTTTTGTGTATGCAGTTGCACATATTAGAGGAAGTCAATACTTAGGAAGAAATTGGTATGAAGACGGAAAGTTATTTAATAAGATGAACTCCTTTACCGATTTTATTGATTCAGCAAAACATTTAATAGCTATTAATTACACTTCGTCAAATCATTTATACGCCGAAGGCGGATCAGCAGGCGGATTATTAATGGGAGGAATTGTTAATATGAATGGAAAATTGTTTAATGGCGTAATTGCAGCCGTACCTTTTGTAGATGTAATGACTACAATGCTTGATGATACTATTCCGTTAACCACAGGTGAATATGACGAATGGGGAAACCCTAACAATAAAGAAGCCTATGAGTATATGCTATCTTACTCGCCATACGATAATGTTACCGCTAAGGAATATCCAAATATGTTAGTAACAACAGGTTTACATGATTCACAAGTACAGTATTTTGAGCCTCTAAAATGGGTAGCTAAATTAAGAGATTTAAAAACGGATGATAATATTTTATTATTACATACAGATATGAAAGTTGGTCACGGAGGAGCATCAGGGAGATTTGATTCCTTAAAAGATGTAGCAAGAGATTATGCATTCTTTTTTGACTTAGAAGGTATTACTGAATAATTTTTTGATGGTAAAATTATGAGTTTTTGCTAAATGAGAATAAAAAACATTTATTTATTAAAATGTAGATTTAAAATATGGATTGACTAAGTAATTATACAAAATTGTTTACAAGCTATTCAAATTGTTAATTCAAGGAGGAAGATAAATATATCAAGACAAAGTCATACTTTTTAATTTATATTAATAATTAGCGAGTTGTATTTATAGCTACTAAACTCCACTAATTACATTCTTTTGACAGTTAGCAGTTAAACTTTTAAAGATTAGAAGTATAAATTTTCTCTGTTAAAAACACCAATAATTAAAACGCTGAATTCAACCCATAAATGCAACAGTTTAGTTAAACTATATATTTTTTTTTCATATATTTTGATGTTTTCAATCAGATTTTGTTGCGTCTTAAATTTTAACACTATATCCTTAATCTGTTTTTGTATATTTTGAATACTAATTATATTTGATATAATTAATAATTGATTGCTAACACCTTAAGTTATTAGGTGGTTTTTGTTTATACCTTAAATCCGCAAGGGTTTTCGTTACGAAAAGTCTAAATATATGCTAGTATTGGTCTAGCGCAGGAATAAGTAACGCAAGTATATCACTAGACATAGTGAGTAAGTTTGGCTTTGTAGTAGAAATACTCTTGCGGATTTAAGGTTATACAGTAATGTTTTTATTAAGGCCTTTTAAAAACTAAATTAGGATATGTTTTTTGAATGAAAGAGTATATAGTTTTGTAATAATTAAAAAAAACATTAAATTTGCATGTTATTATGTATAAATCATAATTAATTTTTTTCTGATATTGAAATAACAACTTATGACAAAGAAAAATACTGGAATTACAGAGAATGTTCTTGATTTAATAGGAAATACACCTTTAGTAAGATTAAATAAGGTAACAGCTAATTTAAAAGGTAATTTTTACGGAAAATTAGAGTCGTTTAATCCAGGTGATTCGGTTAAAGATAGAATAGCTATTTATATTGTTGAAAGAGCAGAAAAGGAAGGGCGATTAAAGCCAGGAGATACCATTATTGAAACAACCTCAGGAAACACAGGTTTTAGCTTAGCAATGGTTGGAGCAGTCAAAGGTTATAAAGTAGTCTTAGCAGTAAAAGATAAAGCTAGTGAAGATAAAATAAACATGCTTAGAACAATGGGAGCAGAGGTTTATGTTTGCCCATCAGAAGTAGCTGCCGATGATCCAAGGTCGTATTATTCCGTTGCAAAACGTTTACACGAAGAGATTCCAAATTCAATTTATATTAATCAATATTTTAATGAACTTAACATAAAAGCACACTATTTTTCATCTGCTGTCGAAATTTGGGAGCAAACGGAAGGTAAAGTTACTCATGTTGTAGCTGCAAGTGCTACAGGAGGAACAATTTCAGGAATTGCTAGATTTCTAAAAGAGAAAAATCCAAAGATTAAAATATTAGGTGTAGATGCTTATGGCTCTGGCTTACAAAAATATCATGAAACAGGTGTTTTTGATAAAAATGAAATATTTCCTTATAGAATTGAAGGCTTAGGTAAAAATCTAGTACCAACAGCATTAGATTTCAAAATGATTGACAAATTCATGAAAGTAACCGATGAAAATGCGGCATATCGTGGTAGGGAATTAGCTTTACAAGAAGGTCTATTTGTAGGTTATACAAGTGGAGCGGCATTAGAGGCAGTACACTTATATAGTGAAGAAGGTTATTTTGATGAAAACTCTCATGTGGTTATTATATTTCCAGATTCTGGATCAAGATATATGGGTAAAATTTATTCAGATAGTTGGATGAAAGCTCAAGGTTTTAATGAAATTTTTGAAAAGCCTTTGGCTAAAGTTGAATATGTGAAATAAAATACTTAGTAAATAATTAAATAAACCAAAAAAGACTATCCTTTTCGGATAGTCTTTTTTAGTTAAAGCCATAAAATGATTTAGTTAAAATCACTATCATCTACGCCTTCATTTATTTTCACGTCTTTAAGTTTAAATTCAATTATTTGCGGACCGAAAGCCATCTTCATTACTTTGGGAAACTTTATACCATTATACTCTTTGTAATCTTCATACGAAATAGTTTGTTGCATTTCTTTTCCTCCTGGACCTTTTGTACTAATGATATCTTTAGTTTTAAAGCCATTTTTAACACTGAAATAAGCCGTTTTATTATCCCTAATAGATACTTTGTACATATCTTCTCCATTGATGTTTTCAATACCTTTTAATGTTCCAACAGTTAAAATTGCTAACTCTTCAAATGGTGCTGTACTTTTTTTAGCATCGTCTATATCTTGCTCTTCAAAAACTTTTTTCTTTCCTTGAGCTTCATTATAACCAGTCACACCATTAAAAGTGTTTTTCATCATGGTCATTCCCATCATAGCTAAAGCCATCATTTTTTTATTAGGAGCTTTTGATTTGATTGTCATATTTAAAACTTGTCCTTGCATAGATGCTTCATAAGTAAGATGGGTTGTTTTTACAACATCTACTTTCATTTTACCGCCAATTGCAGCAACAAAATTATCTACTAATGTTTGTGTACTAACTCCATCAGGAATTGGTTTACTCATTTCAGGTTTTGTTGTAGGTTCTGCTTTAGTATCATAATACTTAATTTCGTAGCCTAATTTTTCAAGATTAGGTAATACATCTAATGCTTTTCCTGTAACCATGATTTGTGCATTATCAACATTAAAGTATTTTTTTGAAACACGTAAAATATCATCTACAGTAACTGCATTAATTTTTTGTAAATATGTTTTATAAAAATCTTCATCTAGTTCTTGCGTTCTAATATTTAATGCATAACCAGAAATTGTTCTAGGGCTTTCTAATGCCAATACAAATTTACCAACATATCCAGCTTTTACGTTATTAAGCGTTTCAATAGCTACATTTTCAGTACGAATTCGTTTAATTTCTTTTAATGTTTCTACAACAGTACTATCAGTTACAGCATTACGTACACTTGCGCTTGTTCTAAACATTGTTGCGTGTTTGTCTGCGTTAATAACAGACCTTGCTCCATATGTATATCCATGAGCTTCACGCAAGTTCATATTAAGATAAGAGTTAAAATCGCCACCTAAAATTTGATTCGCTAATAAAACAGCAAAATAATCTGGATCAGACATCTTTAAATTTGTATTACTTATAACCGAAACAACAGATTGTACTGCATTTGGCATATTTGCGAAGGCAATAACTGTTTTATTAACATTTTGTGGTTTAGGAATATTTACATCTTCAAATGTTCCTTTCTTCCATTTCTTAAAGTATTTTTTAGTTAATTTTTTCGCCTCCTTTACTGTAATGTCTCCTACGATTACTAAGTATGCATTATTTGGCTTATAATATGTATTGTAATAGTCTTTTACATCTTGTAAGTTAATATTGTTGACAGTTTCTTCAGAAGTAAATTCGCCATAAGGGTGATTTTTACCATAACCTACGGCTTTACGTAGACGGTCGGATATTGCGGAAACACTATTTTCATTTGTTTTTAAACCTGTAATAGTTTGCTCTTTAACTTTTTCGAATTCTTCTTGTGAAAAAATTGGATTAAGAGCGGCTTCAGCCATTAGACCAAATACTTCAGGAAAATATTTTGTTAAGGAACTAGCATGAGAACCTTCGGCACTAAAGCCAACACGAGCTCCTAAAAAATCTACTTTTTCATCAAAGTCTGTTTTACTCATGCCTTTAGATCCAGCGCCAAGTAAACTGCCTGCAATATCAGCGGTACCAGCCTTGTTTCCTTCAAATACTGGGTCATTATCAATGGTTAAACTTACCGATACTTTAGGTAGTTTATGATTTTCAACAACCAATACCTCAAGACCATTACGACACGTAAATGTTTTAGGTGTTTCTAAATTAATTTTAGGAGCTGGTCCAGGTTTAGGCTGAATACTTCTATCAACTTGTGCATTCATAGTTGCTGATAAAATAAATGTTGTTATTACTATTATATATTTTTTCATTTTGTTATTATATTTAAAATATTAGTTGGTCTTTTCTTTTTTAGGTAAGTAATCAAATACTAAACGCTGATTTGGCTTTAAGTATTTGTTAGCAGCCGCTTTGATTTCTTCTCTTGTAATTGAATTATAGATATCAATTTCAGTATTAATTAAATTAATATCACCATAAAGCATATAATATTTAGCTAATGAATTTGCAATACCAGCAATACTTGAATTAGAACTAACAAAATTGTTTTCAAACTTATTCTGTAATTTTTGAAATTCTTTTTCCGAAATTAATTCAGTTTGTAAGCGCACAATTTCTTCATCAATATTTTTTAACAGTGTGTCTGTGGTGTTTTCTCCAAGAGGAAGACCATAAATAACATAAATACCTGCATCTTCCATACTCACATTAAAAGCACCTACTTGTAAGGCTACTTTTTTATCATCTACCATCTTTTTATATAATCTAGAACTCTTACCATCACTTAATATAGTAGAAATCATATCTAATACTCTTGACTCTCTAGTTTTCATAGATGGTGTTCTATACGCAGCCATAATTGCGGGTATTTGAATATTATGATCGTAATATTTACCTGTTAATGCTTCCGTGATTGGCTCTTCATTGAAAATTTCTTTTACAATGTCTTTACCTCTTGGTATATCGCTATAATATTTAGCTACCATTTTTTTAGTGTCTTCTATATTAATATCACCAGCAACAACTAAAACAGCATTATTTGGAACATAAAATTTCTTATTGAAAGCTTGAAACTCTCCTAAAGTTGCAGCGTCTAAATGATCCATGGAGCCAATTGTTGACCATCTATATGGGTGTTTAAAGAAAATATTTTTTTTAATTTCAGCTAAAAAACTTCCATAAGGCGCATTATCGACACGTAATCTTTTTTCTTCTTTAACCACCTCGTTTTGAGTATCAACGCCAATTTGATTTATTACAGGATGCAACATGCGTTCAGCTTCCATCCACAAACCAAGTTCTAAGCTATTTGATGGGAATACTTCATAATAATAGGTTCTGTCATCCGAAGTATTTGCGTTGTTTTTTCCTCCATTTGATGTTACTATCTTAAACCATTCTCCTCGTTCAATATTTTTTGTTCCTTCAAATAATAAGTGTTCAAAAAAATGTGCGAAACCTGTTCTTGTTGGATCTTCGTCTTTTGCACCTACATGGTACATAACTGCTGTAGTAACTACAGGGGCATTATTGTCTTGATGTAAGATAACATGTAAACCGTTATCTAAATCATATTCTACAAAATCTACTTTTTGCGCCATAATTGTTGTGATTGAAAAAACACATAAAAGCATAAGCATACTTTTCTTCATATTAAAATGTTTAAAATTATTAATTAAAACTTGTAATATTCAAAATTACATAAAATAAGACGATTAAGAATAATAATTGTTACATTATATTTGAATTAATTTTGTGGGTGTTTTTACCTATATTATCAATAGAAATGTTTTTAATCATTATTTAGTTGTATTTTTGCTATATAATATAACAAAAATTAAGGAGTAAATGAAGTTATTACAAGATAAAAATGTTATCATAACAGGTGCAACTAGAGGAATTGGGAAGGGAATTGCACAAGTGTTTGCTAAAAATGGAGCAAATGTTGCGTTTACATATAGTTCGTCTGTTGAAGCAGCAAATCAATTAGAGAAAGAATTGATAGCTTTAGGCGTAAAAGCTAAAGGTTATCAATCAAATGCAGCAGATTTTAATGCAGCACAAGATTTTGTAGTAAATGTAATTGCGGAATTTGGTTCAGTAGATGTGTTAATAAATAATGCAGGTATTACAAAAGATAATTTATTAATGAGAATGAGCGAAGATGATTTTGATAAAGTAATTGCAATAAATTTAAAATCTGTTTTTAATTTAACTAAAGCAGTGATTAAACCTATGATGAAACAGCGAAAAGGTTCCATTATAAATATGAGCTCGGTTGTAGGTGTTAAAGGTAATGCAGGTCAAGCTAACTATGCAGCATCAAAAGCTGGAATTTTAGGCTTTACAAAATCAGTTGCTTTAGAGTTAGGTTCTAGAAACATTAGATGTAATGCCATAGCGCCTGGGTTTATTGAAACAGAAATGACAGCAAAATTAGATCCAAAAACAGTAGAAGAGTGGCGAAAAGCTATTCCTTTAAAAAGAGGTGGTTCTCCAGAAGATATAGCAAATGCTTGTGTGTTTTTCGCAAGTGACATGTCAGCTTATATTTCTGGTCAAACCTTAAATGTTGATGGAGGAATGTTAACCTAAAAAAATGCTATGAAGAAAATAACACTACTCATGTTTTTACTTTATTCAGTTTTTATTTTTTCTCAGAAAATGAGAACAGATAATTATGAATTATATTTATTAAGTATTGAAGAAAATGTTGTGAAAATTTCAAAAGGAATGTATATGACAGATAAAGATCAGTATTATTATGAAGGCAGTATTGATGTTACATGTACGAATACTGGAGAAGAGAAAAAGTACACATTCTTTTTTTCTACTTGGGATAATAAATATAAAGAATTCTTAATTAAAGATAGTAATCGGAACATAGTCAACCCCAAGATATCATTTAAAGATAAAACCACAGCGTATTTAAATAATTCAAAAAATGTTAAGTTGAAAAATAATTCAAGTATTTATAATTCAATATTATCATCAATGATTATTTGGCTAGATAACCAATAAAATCATTGTTATATTATAATAAATTTATGCTCTATGTAATATAGTGGTAATCAAATTTTAGTTTTCCACAGGTAAAGATGACTCTTACCAACAATAAACGAATTAATTACCGATACAACTTCTAGAAAATGGGAGCATTTAATTTTTTTTTCAACATAAATGCTATTTACACGCCAAAGTACCAAGAGTAAAATAAAGCAATGGTAAAATAGAAACACAAGCTATTCCTTGGGCACGAAGAGGAAGCGGATTTACCTTATTATTTGAAGCCTTTGCAATGCTTTTATTAGAAAATGAAATACCTGTAAACAAGGTTGCTGAAATTGTTAATCCGTATTATTTATAGGTTTTTGTTATGAAACGTCAAAATACCAATAGAAACCTAACGAAGTGGTTCACGAATACAAAAACTTTTGCCTAATCCCCATAAAAAATATGTGACCCTTTTTTTTTAGCAAACTCATAAACGGAACGTAATTACACGATGCCCAAATCCAATCACAATAATCTTCATAAGAACAATCGTTTATAGATTTGTATTCCACTTGATTGGTTGTTAAATTTGAAACAGTTACAATAACCTCTTTATTTGATTTTTTTAAATTGTAATAATCTTTTTTTTGATGTTTTTTTTAATAAACTTTCTAAGGTTTTTACTTTCGCCAAATGTTTTTCGTTTGTTAACAAAATTCCATAATGTATTTATGTGTCTTATCCCAATAACTTCTACGCCGTGTACTCTTTTGATTTTAAATGGATTATTGCTAAAAATGGTTCGTTGCTTAAACGATGTAAATCCTTTATTTTTTCTAATGCCAAATGAATTACCATTAAACTACCTGTTGAAGTACCAAGAATGATATCATAATCATATTGTTTGTCTTCAATTAAAAATTTTGTAATTCCGCCTGCAAAAACTCCTTTACTTCCTCCGCCAGAAATTACTAATGCTCGTTTTTCTTTTTTCGCCATTGATTTATAAATAGTTTTTAATTTGATTTAATTTTTTTATTGTAATGGTACAATTGTTAGGTTTAGTATTGTTGAAGTTACAAAAAATTGCTTTAAGTCCTATGTTTTTTGCACCATAAATATCGGCTTCTAAATTATCACCAATCATTATACTTTGGTAAGTGTAAGCACTTGCTTTTTTTAGTGCGTGGAAAAATATTTTTGGATTTGGCTTTTTGACCTCTACACTTTCCGATGTAATTACTTGGTCAAAATAATGTGCAATTTTAGAGTTTTTTAATTTAGTGGATTGTATTTCGTGAAAACCATTAGTTATAATATGTAATTTATATTTTGGTTTCAGGTATTCTAATAACTCGATTGTGCCATTGAATAATGCGTTGTAATTAGAAAGATTTTGCAAATACTCTTCGGCTAATTTATGAATTAGTTCATCGCTAATTGGATAGTTTAAAGCGTTAAAAGTATCTTTTAGTCTTGAATGTTTTAGCTCTTTTTTACTTACTTTTTCATCTCTATAAAGTTTCCAATAAGCAAAATTAATAGGAGTGTATGTTTTTTTAAACTCATTTATATCAATATTAATATTGTTTTGTTTAAAGATAAATTCGTAAGTTTTTTTTGAGTTAGTTTCAAAATCCCATAAAGTATGATCTAAATCGAAAAAAACGTGTTTAATATTTAACAATTTTTGCATGTTTCTCTTTAATAATATTTGTAAATGGTTTGTTATTGGCTGTATTTAAAGTTGCTTTGTTTAGCACCAAAACAGCATTTTTTTCAAGTAAAATACTTGCATTTGATGGTAGAATAACAGTTCCGTTAAGGATTAATATTTGTCCTTCTTCCACAATAATATCTTGATAGAAACGAATGGTTTTAAAGTCCCAATTTTGATTTTCTTTTATGATTAATGGTGTGTTATAATTGGCATTTTCTTCCGTAAACTGGATCAGGTTACTTATCATAAGTGCTTTGTGCATTTTACCAATTTCACTTGGCTGAATATAATTTCTTGGTGATTTACCACTTTGGTTCATCATGGCTTTGAAGCATTTGTTTGTTTTGTGATACTCGTTAGAGTGTGCTAAACTTAATGAATGACCTATTTCATGAGACATTCCTTTATGCGTGCCTATGAACCAATGTTTGACTTTTTTCTCCCAAGATCTGTTTTTTTTAGGGCAGTAAATGTTTTCCATCCAAAGACGTTTAGTGTACTTGTTTGGTATGCAAACTTGAGAGCTGCGGTTAAAATCTGTATATGATGGAAATTGAGAAACGGAATTACTTACTGTTTTATCATATCCTTCAGATGAATTTCTTAAGACTACATCATCATAAGCTACTTTATCCATATTCAAATAAACATTTATTCCTTTTTTAGAAATGGTATCATTTATATTTTTATCTAAATAGGATAGATACCAATTACTTGAAGGCGAAAATGCGGCATAACTTCTTCTTTTTTCATTGTATTTAGGAGAATTTCTATAATTTCTTGCAAATGTATCTTTCACATAAATAGAATTGAATTTGAATTGAATCTTAGTGTCTTTGATGAAATCATTACCAGTGTAGCATGTAGAGTCTTTAGGGTTTTTTAAATTGGCATATAAATAATTTATCTTTTTATATATGGTATTTATTATTTCATTGTCATCTTCATTTTTGCCATTAAAATTTCCTTTGCCATTTTCATCTAGAAGGTAAATATAATTTACTCTAACATATAATGGAGTATAAGTCTCTTTCGGATTAAAAAAACTATTTTTAGTTCTTGAATTAATTGTTGTAGCTTCAATTTCACTAATAGAGGAAAAATTTATTTTGTTTGATGAACAAGAATTAAATATTAAAGTAGTAGCTGTAAAATAGAGTAGGTATTTATTCTTCATAATCAATTTTTTAATTTTGGTTATATGTTTAATAGTGTGTTAATTTTACTGCTTTTCTAAAAAAAAAACACATAATAAGACAAGTTATGAATATATTTTTATTCATCAATGAGTAATAAAATAATTACTTATGTTTTTTGTTTTATTAAGTATTGTGAGTGCTACGCAGTTCAATTTATTTCAACTCATTTTAAAATATAATGATATTATTTAGATTTTATACTTTCAGTTATTAAGCAGGAGGACAATTCAAAGTGATTTGTTTTTGGAAATTCGTTTATTATCAGTCAGTCTTATATCTATTATTTAACAGTTTAGTGTCTATGTTTTAATACAAAATTAAAATTCATAATTTATCATTTCTAAACGCCAGTACTTCCAAAACCACCTGTTCCACGTTTTGTTTGGTCTAGGTTTTCTACTTCAATCCAGTTAGCTTGTTTGTATTTTGCAATGACCATTTGCGCAATTCTATCGCCATCTTTTATGGTAAAATTCTCATTAGAAAGGTTAATTAATATTACACCAATCTCTCCTCGATAATCAGCGTCAATAGTTCCAGGAGCATTAAGTACCGAAATTCCATTTTTAATTGCCAAACCGCTTCTTGGTCTTACTTGTGCTTCAAAACCTTGTGGCAATGCCATGAATAAGCCTGTTTTTACAATTATTCGCTCTAAGGGTTTTAGTGTAATTTCTTTATTGATATTTGCTTTTAAATCCATACCAGCACTAGATTTTGTTTCGTAATGTGGTAAGGCGTGTTTTGATTTATTTATGATATTTATTTTCATTGTTTAATTGTTTATTTATTGCGTAGCTATATTAATAATTATCTGATTTGATTATTTTTTTGAGATTATTTTTTTCTAACCTATAAATAATTCCTAGAAATAGCACTAAAAATAAAGTTGAAATATAGTATTTTTCTTGAAATAGATGAAAAGATATAAATGATAACAGACTAGTTAATCCTAAATAAAATAATATCTTATTAAAGCTATATGGAACGGGATAATGTTTTTTTCCTAATAAATAAGAGATAAAAGTCATGCTTGAATAGACAAATAATGTTGCCCATGCAGAAGCCATATAGCCATATTTTGGAATAAATAGAATGTTCAATATAACGGTAATAATTGAACCTATAATTGAAATATACATGCCGTATTTTGTCTTATCGGTTAATTTATACCAAATAGATAAATTGTGATAGATACCAAGCATAAGGTTTGCAAGTAAAATTATTGGCACAATAGCTAAGGCTTCTAGGTATTCCTTATCACCAATAATTATTTTTGCAAATAACTGAATGTATCCAACAATAAAAAACATAAATAAAGCACCTAAAATTGTAAAGTAAGTTAAAATGGTTGCATAGGTTTTTTTAGCATTTTTTTTATCAGCATTATCAAAGAAAAAAGGTTCAGCACCCATTCTAAAGGCAGTAATAAATAGCGTCATAAAAACACCAAGTTTATAACAAGCGGCATAAATACCCATTTCAGATTTTCCAATATACTTTGGAAGTAATAGTTTATCTAAGTTTTCATTGGTTGCATATGCTAAACCTCCAACCATAATTGGGAAACCGTAATAGAGTAGTTTTTTGAAAATTACTTTGTCAAATTTCCACTTAAATTTAAAAAGGATAGGAATCATTACAATAAAAGTTATAAAGCTAGCAATTAAACCGCTTAAAAAAACATAAATTACTTGTGGTGGATTGCCAAACACTGTAATTAGTTTTTTAGGTAAATTAATGTTAAATTTTGGTATTGCCCATAAAAAAAAGAGCATAAAAAATGCCAAAATTAGTACGTTTCCTATCTTTAAAAATGTAAAGCTAACAGATCTATTATTTACTCTTAAATATGCAAAAGGAATTACAACTAATGTGTCAAAAAATAAAGTAAGTATTAATAATTTTAAAAATAACGGATTACTAAAGCCAAATAAATTACTTAAGCTACTTGAAAAATAAAGTGTAATAATAAGAAATAGGAGTGTGGTTGCAAAAATACTTATAAAACTGGTAGAGATAACCTTACCTTTTTCTTTCTCTTTGGTGAAAAAACGGAAAAAAGCAGTTTCCATTCCGTAAGTTAAGAATACGTTTAAGTAGGCAGCATAAATGTAATAAGTAACATCTACGGCAAATGTGTCCGATTTAAAAACGCTGGTTTTTAATTTAAGTAATAAAATGGTTACAACTCTAGGTAAAACAGCAGCAACACCATAAATAATAGTGTCTTTAAAAAAACGCTTTAGTGTACTCATTATTTATTTAATCGTTTTTTTAAATCTATAATATTTTTTTGATAGTCATAATTTTATTGCAAGGTACATTTTTTTATTTGAAGAAAAAAAACCTCCAAAAATATTTTTTTGGAGGTTTTTAAATTTTTATTTGAAAAAAATGTGAATTTTTAATCTTCTCTTCTTCTTCTTCTTCTAGTCCTTTTTTCTGTTCTTCGCTTAAAATCACCATCACGACCGCCACGATTTCTGTCTCCAGAACTTCGACCTCTATCACTAGAGCTTCTGCTGCTTCTGTCAGAACGACTTCTATCTCCTCCACCAGAACGTCTTCTGTCTCCGCCACCGCCACTGCGATTTCTATCTCTACTACCACCACGACCACGATCTCTATTTCTACTACGTGTTTTTGGTTGTGTTGTAACTTCTACATTTACGCTTCGTCCTTCAAACTCCGCATTTTCAAACCCTTTTAATAAGTCTTCGGTATGTTCTTTTGGTATTTCGAAAAAAGAAAAACTTTTTAATATTTCTATTTGCCCTATATCTACCTTTTTACCTAAATAATCGTTTACTAAACCAATCATTCTAGCAGGGTTTAAACCGTCCATATTACCAGTATTGATAAAGAAACGTTGCATGTTTTCATCGTTTACACGTTCTCTACCTGTATCAGCTCCAATGTCTTGAGTTTTTTGATAGTAATTTAATAAGTGTTCTAGTTCATTATAAATAAAACGCTTTATTAATTCATCTTTAGTTAATTTCTTAAGGTCTTTAGCTATTTCTTCAAAATTATCACTTAAATCATCATCATTAACCTTAATGGCTTTAATTTTTTGTGCGTATTGTAATAATTTAATACCAACAATTTCTTTACCAGATGGCACTTCTTTTTGAACGAATTTTTTATTAATTTTTCGTTCAATTTGTTGGATACGTCTTTTGTCTTTATTGGTAATAATTACAATTGAAATACCCTCAGCACCAGCTCTACCAGTTCTACCACTTCTATGTGTATATGATTCTAATTGATCTGGTAATTTATGATTAATAACGTGTGTTAAATCCGTTACATCAATTCCACGAGCTGCAACATCAGTAGCGACTAGAATTTGTATTTTTTTAGTACGGAATTTTTTCATCACAATATCACGTTGTGCTTGTGATAATTCTCCGTGAAGCGAATCTGCGCCATAACCATCTTGAATTAGCTTATCTGCTATTTCTTGCGTTTCTCTACGAGTTCTACAGAATATAATTCCATAAATTCCAGTGTTTACATCAACAATACGTTTTAGGGTAGGATATCTATTTCTTTCAGAAACCATATAGTATTGGTGTTCTACGGTATCAGCTCCTTGGTTTTTTTCACCAGCACTAATTTCGGCTGGTTTAAACATGTAGTTTCTAGCAATTGCTTCTACTTCTCTAGGGAAAGTTGCTGAAAATAATAAAGTTTGTTTTTTATCTGGAGTAGCATCTAAAATATGGTCAATATCTTCTTTGAATCCCATGTTAAGCATTTCATCTGCTTCATCAAGAGTAACCCATTTTACATCGCCTAGTTTTAAACTTCTACGGTTTATTAAATCTACGGTTCTTCCTGGAGTTCCAACAACAATTTGTGCACCTTTTCTAAGGTCTGCAATTTGAGTTGAGATATTAGCTCCACCATAAACGGCAACTACTTTTAAACCTTTGATGTTTTTTGCAAACTCTTTTACATTTTTAGCAATCTGAATAGCTAATTCTCTTGTAGGCGATAGAATTATAGCTTGTGTAGCTTTGCTATTCACATCAATTTTTTCAATAATTGGTAGTGAAAAGGCTGCAGTTTTACCTGTTCCTGTTTGAGCAAAAGCTTTTAAATCTTTATCAGAACCTAAAATTTGTGGTATAGCAAGTTCTTGAATTTCGGTAGGTTTTTTGTAACCTAAATCTTCTAGAGCGCTTGTGATTTCTTCACTAAGCCCTAAGTCTTTGAATGACGACATAATTATTTATATTTTTACAACATTCAATCTAAGTGTAAAAA
The DNA here is from genome assembly GCA_964403095.1 of uncultured Flavobacteriaceae bacterium. GTDB lineage: Bacteria > Bacteroidota > Bacteroidia > Flavobacteriales > Flavobacteriaceae > S010-17. The sequence goes on from CAYOFS010000037.1 coordinate 16,079, forward strand.
TTCGACAATTACATCCCTTAAATTAAATATTAATTCGGGTGTAAAATTACACATATTTGTCAGTAATGGAAGCTTTTACTTGATTTTTTTTAATGAACGCTAATTACTCTTCTATTTTATGATGTATTTTTACTGTAAAATTATCCGTACTTAACTCGCATTATTCACAATTATTTCTATTACAAAGTCCAGCTATCGATTTGGCTATGCGTAGTTTGGGATTTTGAAACGATTAATTTTCAATTTCCCACTAAGTTTATTTGATGTTATAAGCTTCAATATTAGCACATTACCCAAATTACGTATAGCCTTTGTTAGGCACTGGGCTTGATAATTTTTCATATTCAAACTTACTAATAATTCAACTGCCACACAAAACCAAAGTAGATTGTTCTAAATTGAAAATAATCAAAGTCTTTTTCTGAATAAGATGTATTATACAATGTATTACTTTCATTTTTTTTGTTCAAAATATTGTTTAGCG
>CAYOFS010000038.1:0-16451 GCA_964403095.1 uncultured Flavobacteriaceae bacterium
AAACAGGAAACGAAAAAGTAGGCGACTTTGTAATGGTCAAAATTGACAGCTGTACGAGTGCTACTTTACTAGGAGAGATTATATAATTTAAAATTCAACATTTTATTATGGAAGACATTCAACACATAAAACAACGTTTTGGAATTATTGGTAACAATGATAAGCTAAACCGTTCTATCAGTAAAGCTGTCCGTGTTGCTCCTACCGACATTTCGGTATTGGTAACTGGTGAAAGTGGTACTGGTAAAGAAAGTATTCCTAAAATAATACATGCTTTATCGCATAGAAAACATAAAAAATATATCGCTGTAAATTGTGGTGCAATTCCAGAAGGTACAATTGATAGTGAATTATTTGGACATGAAAAAGGCGCTTTTACAGGCGCAACACAAACACGTTCTGGTTATTTTGAAGTAGCCGATGGCGGAACTATTTTTTTAGATGAAGTAGGCGAATTACCACTAACTACACAAGTACGTTTATTACGTGTTTTAGAAAATGGGGAATATATGAAGGTTGGTTCTTCTAAAGTAGAAAAAACAGATATTAGAATTGTTGCTGCAACAAACCTTAATATGCCAGAAGCAATTCAAAAAGGAAAATTTAGAGAAGATTTATTTTACCGATTAAGCACTATAGAAATTCAACTTCCTCCTTTACGAGAAAGACAAGGTGATATTCATTTATTATTCAGGAAATTTGCATCAGATTTTGCTCAAAAATATAATATGCCAACCATTAGATTAAATGATGCCGCTATTGAATTACTCCAAAAATACAGTTTCAAAGGTAATATTCGTCAATTGAGAAATATAACCGAACAGCTTTCGGTTATTGAAAAAAACAGATTTATAAATGCTTTTATTTTACAGGAATACCTGCCAAGTTACAAAACAAATCTCCCAAGCATTCTAAATCAAAATAAAGAGCAAATGGATTTTGCTAACGAGCGTGAGATTTTTTATAAAATTATGCTAGATATGCGTAGTGATATAAATGACTTAAAGAAGACAACCTTAGACTTAATGGAGAATAATGGTAAAGTTCAAGAAGATAATCAACATTTAATAGGGCGAATTTATAAGGATAATGAAAATACAACTTCTATAAATCCTTCGAAAAGTAATGTTGAAATAATTCACACAAACCAATCTGAGATTTATCAAAGTAACTACGAAAACACAGAGGTAATTGAACCATCAATATCATTACAAGAAAAAGAAGAGGAAATGATAAAAGACTCTCTAGAACGTAATAAAGGCAAACGAAAACTTGCCGCCAAGGAATTAGGAATTTCCGAACGCACACTTTACCGAAAAATTAAACAATACGATTTATGATGGTGAATTTTGAAAACCGAAAACTGAACATCGAAAACTAAATTTTTACTTTATTAAATAAATACAATGAAAAAAATCCAAATTATAATCACAGTTATATTTCTCACCTACTCTTTTCAAAGTTGTGGTATTTACTCTTTTACAGGAGGAAGTGCTGGCGATGCCAAAACAATAAACATTCCGTTTTTTCCAAATAATGCTTCTTTTGTTGAGCCAACTTTGAGCCAACAATTTCAACAAGCTTTACAAGATATATTTTTACAACAAACCAACTTAAGCTTGACCAATTCTAGTGCTGACTTAACTTTTGAAGGAGAAGTAACACAATACATAATTGCCCCAATAGCTGCTACGGCAGATCAAAGAGCTTCACAAAGCAGACTTACAATTGCTGTAAAAGTCAGTTTTTATAATAAATTAAAAGAAGAGGATAATTTTGATAAGACTTTTACTCATTTTTTCGATTATAATGCTGGAGAACAATTAATTGGAGGTTTACTTGACACTGCATACGAAGAAATTTTTGAACGAATCACACAAGATATTTTTAACGAAGCACTTGCAAAGTGGTAGCATTTAGACTTTTTTATTTCACCTCTAATTTATAACCAACACCATGTATATTGGTTAATTTAATAGAGTTATCTGCTTTTAATATTTTTCGAAGTTTAGAAATATAGGTATCTAAACTTCTCCCAACAAACACACCATTATCTTCCCAAACTTGTTTCATTAACTCTTCTCTTTTAACTACTTTATTTGGAGTTTTTATAAAAATAACCAATAATTCACATTCTTTTTTAGACAATTTAATTTCTTCATTATCAATTAGTAGTTTATGCTGTTCAGCGTAAAATTTAAACATTCCAATATTGATATAATTTTCACTACTCTCTAGTGCGTTATAGATTGTTTTTCGCTTAAATAAAAATATTGATATAATAATCAAAATAGGCAAAACTAATAACAAATATTTTGAGTATGAAATTGGTGTTTCATCTAAAATAATTTTGACTTCTATATGGTAACATTTTTTAGTCAATTCTCTTCCCTTACAAGGAATAATACTTTTATCCGTCTTATTTTTAGATTCATAACTATAAGCAACTTCCTTATCTATACATTGTATTACTTCAACAATATAACTTTTAGGAAGTGGACTTTTTTCAAAGTTATCTTGTATTAAATCAACTAAATTTTCAGGTTGAATTGATAGCTTATTTTGAAATGAAATACGGTATTTTTGATTGTCAAATTTAACCACAGGTAAAACTAAAGAAGTTGAATCTTTATTTGAATGTAATAGTTGATCGCCAACACTTCTTAGTGCAACCTTAATTCGCTCATCTAATAGTTCATTATTATGATTAACACAAGATGAAAACATCATTATTGAAAAAATGAAAATCAGTAAATTAAATTGGTGTTTTTTATTCATAAGACTGCAAATAACTAACATTTTTTATTGCTACTTTAGTATTTAACACTTTTTTACATTCTTTTTACATTATATTTACATTTCAGCTCTTTAATAAAAATAGATTTGTACAAAATACATTAATCCTTAAAACATCATAAAAAATGAACAAGTCTTTATTTATCTTATTCCTTATTATCAACGGACTAATTAATCCTAACCAACAATTAATTCAAATGGATAATAATATCATTAAAAGTAATTCTATTGTTATTAATCATGAATATTACGACCTTACTATTAGAGTAGAAAAAACAAACAATAAAAACAACTTAATTGTAGATTTAGTGCCAAAGAAAAATTCTTATTTTGTTTCACCTAATGAGAAACAAAATTTCACAGGGAAATATAATATGAGTTTAGGAAGCTATAATAACCTTAGCTTTGACGAGCATATAATAGAAAGTCCCATTGCAAAATTGAAAAATGAATTTGGACCTCAAGTATCCGCTCAATTTTGCCAAGCCACTAAATGGATATCTGAAAAAACAACATACATACAAGCTTTAAAAATTAAAACTAAAGAAGATTTTGAAGTTTTTGGAAGAATTCAATTCACAATTGAACCTAGCTGTACATTTGAACAAATACCTTTCGCTATAAGGTATAAAAACGGTGTAATGAGTTTGTTTAGTCCTAAATGCTAAAATCTACACAAACCTAACGGCAACTAAATACCTGTGATTTTCAGGCTTTATATGTGTGAAATTAATTAGTTTTACAATCCTAAAAAAGTACTATGAAAAGAGTTTATGACTTTATCATTGTTGGTGGTGGAATTGTTGGTCTAGCAACTGCTTATAAATTACAATTAAAATTTCCGAATAAAGTAATTGCCATTCTTGAAAAAGAAAATGAAATTGGTAAACATCAAACTGGGCGAAATTCAGGCGTAATACACTCTGGAATTTATTACACACCTAATTCCTACAAAGCTAAAAATTGTAAAAATGGCAGAGAACAATTAGTCAATTTTGCGAAAAAACACAATATAGATCATGAAATTTGCGGTAAAGTAATTGTTGCTACTAAAAAAGAAGAATTAGCTATTTTAGAAACTATTTACAATAAAGGTATTAAAAATAAAACACCTAATATTTGTTATTTAAACGCCAAAGAAACCAAAGAAAAAGAACCTTTTATTAAGGCATTAAAATCTATATGGGTTCCAACAGCAGGAATTATTGACTACGTGCAAGTAGCAGCTAAATTTGCGGAACTAATTACAAAAATAAATAGCAATAGTAAATTAATCACTTCGTGTAAAGTAGGTTGTATTATTGAAGAAGACGCAACTAGAAAAACTATAACAACAAATCAGGGAAATTTCACTGCTGAAAAATTAATTTTTTGTACAGGTCTACATTCCGATAGAAATGCAAAGAAAAATAAGGTTAAAATAAACATGCAAATTATTGGGTTTAGAGGTGATTATTATAAGCTTACCAAAGCTGCTGAACACAAAATAAAAACATTGGTTTATCCAGTTCCCGACCCTAATTTTCCATTTTTAGGTGTGCATTTTACAAAAATGATTATCGGAGGAATTGAATGTGGTCCAAATGCTGTTTTTTCTTTTAAACGTGAAGGTTATACCACAACTAGTTTTAGCTTGAAAGACACTTTTGAAGCACTAACATACAAAGGAACATGGAAGTTATTTATAAAACATTGGCGTAAAGGTTTAGATGAATACAAACGTGCTTTTTCTAAAAAATTATTTGTAAAAGAACTACAAAAAATGATGCCCAGTTTAACTATTAACGATGTTGAAACAGCTCGGTCTGGTGTTCGTGCACAAGCCTTAAACTCACAAGGCAATATGATTGATGATTTTAAAATTGAACAGATTAATGATGTTATTCACGTATTAAATGCTCCTTCTCCAGCTGCAACTTCTTGCCTTGCCATAGCTGACGAAATTATTCATAGGGTTTCGTTATGAAAAGTCAAAATACCAATAGAAACCTAACGAAGTGGCTCACAAATACAAAAAAATAAAATGCGTGAGCTAATTGCAGCCTAATTTTGGGCTAAATAAATTTCGAGCATTTTCAATGATAGCAGGAGTTTAACTTTGTAATATAAAATGGTTCTACTGCAAATATAATGGGTAATTTATATTTATCCTAGAAATATAATAATTAGTATAATATCTTATTTGTTCATTTTTTTCATTGATAAAAAAACGAACCAAAAAAATCTAGGCTTACGAAAGCTAATCTAAATTTATCATTCGTCATCTAAATTTTCTGAACTCGTTCCGTTTTAAAATTCATCCTACAAATCATAATTTATTAACGGAACTCAAACAGCAGAAAATTATACGATGCCTTTATTTCAAATTTTACGATTATCATTCGAATGCCGTCTAAAAATCATATTTCAATTACAATCATAATTTTTAATTAGATTTTGACTTTATTGTTCCATTAAATTCGCAGTAGAACCTATAAAGTTTGTGAATAATTAGGGTTAAGCACGACAATCAACTATTAAATTCGTGGTAAAACCAGCTACTCTTTATCAATAATAGTCAAGGCTAGTCTAATTTTAAAATAAGGTATTTTCTCTTTAAAAAAATCAAAATAAGGTTTTAAAGCTGGAGGATTTTCTAGTTTTTCTTTTGCTTTTCTAACCAATTCAATATCATCATTACTTATAAATTGGGTTAAATCAATATCTTCTCCATCTTGATATAATTTAGAAATATGTGAAAAAATTGTGGTTGGGCTTAATTCTCTTTTAGTTGCAATTTCATCAACAGTCAAACCTTGCTTAAACAGATTATGAGTAATTTTATAAGTATCTCCTTTTTTCTTTTTCTTGGGCTTATCTTTTAAAAACAATAATATTTCCGATAAAAACTCATCGCCATAATTATCTAATTTATGTTGTCCAACGCCGCTTATACGTCCCATTTCTTCAAAAGTAGATGGACGTTCAGCATCCATTTCTTTTAAAGTAGCATCATTAAAAACTAAATATGCAGGTATATTTTCTTCTCTAGAAATTTTCAAACGCAATGCTTTTAATCTTGAAAACAATGTATTTCCATAAGTTGATGCCTTTTTTTTGTCCGTAGCTTTTTTAATAGCCAATTGCTTTTTATCTAATGGTTTTGTAACTTTTACCGCATGTTTTTTAAACAATACTTTTTTTGAAAATTCATTTGTTATTAGTGCATTATTTTTATGAAATGCTATTTCGCAATATCCTTGATTGATTAACTGAATAATATAATGTTGCCAATCTTGCCACGATATATCTCTACCTATCCCGTAAGTTTTAACTTTGTCGTAATTTTTACTAAGTGTATTGGCATTTCTAGCACCTCTAAGCACATCAATTATAACACCTATTGGCTCTTGCTCTTTTAGCCTAACAATAGTTGATAATACTTTTTGCGCTAAAACAGTTCCTGTAAAAAATTGAGGCGGATTTTTACACACATCACAATTACCACAATCCTTTTCTACCAGTTCTCCAAAATAACTTAACAATATTTTTCTCCTGCAAGCAGTTGCTTCGGAAAATTGTTTCATGCGTTCTAATTTGGCAAGCTGCACTTCTTCATTAACCGATCCTGTTGCAAATTTTCGTAGCTGAATAACATCTGCGTAACTATGAAACAGTAAGGCTTGTGCTGGTAAACCATCTCTTCCGCCTCTACCAATTTCCTGATAATAACCTTCAATATTTTTAGGCATATTGTAATGAATAACCCATCTAATATTTGATTTATCTATTCCCATTCCAAAAGCAATAGTAGCACAAATTACAGGTACTTTATCATATATGAAATCTTCTTGAACCTGTGTTCTTGTTTCATGTGATAAACCTGCATGATATGCATACGCTCGTATTCCTTGATTTTTTAATTTCATAGCTAAATCTTCGGTTGTTTTTCTACTTAAACAATATACAATTCCCGATTCAAATGGCTGTTCTTTAATAAAATCTACTACTTGAGTAACTCTATTTATTCCTGCCCTAACTTCTAAAGAAATATTTTTTCTATCAAACGATGATATAAATTGCCTTGCATGAGATATATTTAATAACTGAGCAATATCTTGACGTGTTGCTTTATCTGCCGTAGCTGTTAAGGCAATTATAGGGGTATTTGGTAATGTCTTTTTTAAGAAACCTAATTTCTGATATGATGGTCTAAAATCATGACCCCAACTAGAAATACAATGCGCTTCATCAACTGCAATACAACTTATAAAGTTTTCGTTTAATATATGCTGAATAAAAGACAGGCTTTCAGGTGCAATATAAAGTAATTTTAAGCTATCTAGATTGTCAAAAATTTGCTGTTGCGCTTCTTGAGAAATACTACTATTATAATATGCTGCATTAATTCCGTTAGCTTTCAAGCCATCAACTTGATCTTTCATTAAAGCTATTAATGGTGAAATTACTAAGGTCAACTTATCAAACATCAAAGCAGGAAGTTGAAAACAGATAGATTTTCCGCCTCCAGTTGGCATAATTACCAACGAATCTTCTTTATTTAGAACAGTCTCAATTATCTCTTGTTGCTGTGCTCTAAAGCTATCAAAACCAAAATGTTTTTTTAAAGTTAAAAATAATTCCGTTTTCATACAAATCTTTTGTACAAATTTAAAAGAGTTTTTATAAATTGCAGCTTTAAATCACAAGAAATTTTCACAAGCTAATAAGTCTAAAAAAATGAAATTATTAAAACTATTTTTTATTGTTTTTGTTATTATAAGTCTAACTTCTTGCGCTGGCACAAAAAACTTTACGGCTAATCAAAAACAACTAATTATTACAAATAGCACAAAACCAATGCGTGTTTTTTTAATTACAAACAAACAGGACTCATTACTTTTACGAAAAAAAAGTACATATATTAAACCAAATCCTAAAAATAAAATTTTACAAAAATTTGCTAAACGTTTAATTACCACAGTAACCGATAGCGCTTCTTTAGGTGTTGGAATTGCTGCTCCACAAGTTGGTGTTTTAAAAAATATTATTTGTGTACAACGTTTAGATAAAAATGGTTTACCTTTTGAAATATACTTAAATCCTATAATTACAAATTATTCAAAAAAGAAAAGACCTTGCCCAGAAGGTTGCTTATCTATCCCAAATAAACGTGCTACAACTTTAGATAGAGCTTACACTATTGATATTGAATACGATAAGTTAGATGGGAAACATTATAAAGAATCGGTAACTGATTTTGTTTCGGTAATTTTTCAACACGAAATAGATCACCTTAACGGAATTTTATTTATTGATCATCTACTCAAAGAATCAAAAGAAAAAAAATAAATTCGGACTAAAAATAAAAAATGGAACAATTAATCGAAATACTAAAATACACTGCACCTTCATTAGTAAGTGGCGCTATTGCGTTTTACTTTTTTAAGGAATTTGCTAAAAGTGATGCTAATCTTCAAAATTTTTTACAGATAAAAGAAGACAAAAAATATTCTAAATCTTTACGTTTACAAGCTTACGAACGAATGACTTTATTTATGGAACGTATTTCACCTGCAAATTTAGTTTATCGTATAAAAGCACAAAATGACAACAAACAAGCCTATGAATTATCATTAATACATACTATTGAAACTGAATTTGGACACAATCTAACACAACAAATTTATATCTCAAACGAATGTTGGAATGTAATTTCATCAGCAAAAAATGCAACTATTCAATTAGTAATTGATACTGCAAAAGATACAGATATAAAATCATCGGACCAGTTTAGGGAAGCCATTATTAACAAAGTGGTAAACAAACAAAGTCCATCGGATACCGCTATTGCTTTTATAAAAGAAGAAGTGAGTAAATTTTTGTAAATTTATACAAAAAACACACCATTTAAACAACCAACAATAAGTACAATGAAAAAACATATACCAAACTTCATAACTTTATTAAACTTACTTTCGGGCTTAGTTGCTATAATATTCGCTTTAAAAGGAGATTTAGCTTTTGCTTCGTTTTTTATATTATTAGGTATCTTATTTGACTTTTTTGATGGTTTTACTGCAAGACTTCTAAATGTATCAGGCGAATTAGGTAAACAGCTAGACTCTCTTGCCGATGCGACTACAAGTGGCGTTGCTCCTGCAATGATAATGTATAAATTATTAGAGCAATCACAAGAGCAAACAGCTTGGTATCAAGAGTTTTCTAGCGCAGTTGGTTCTTGGCTTCCAACCGATGATACTGCTATTTATTATTTCCCGTTCATAGGCTTACTAATTGCTTTAGCTGCCGTTTATAGACTTGCTAAATTTAATATTGACACACGTCAAACTAGTTCTTTTATTGGTTTGCCAACTCCTGCCGCTGCACTTATTATTGCCGCATTACCGCTAATTCAAGTTTATAGTGATAATGCTTTAGCTTTAAATCTAACACAAAATAAATTCGTTTTAATTGGTATCACCATATTCTTAAGTGTTTTAATGAATACTGAGCTACCGTTATTTTCCTTAAAATTTAAAAATTACGCTTTTAAGGATAATGTTTTTGTGTATCTTTTCTTAATAATCAGCATCATACTTATTGTACTATTTCAATTTGTTGCTATACCTCTAATTATTACTCTTTATATTATTATGTCCGCCATTATGAATTTAACTAAAGCCAATAATTAATGCGAATATTTTTAATTTATTTACTTTTAATGATTGTGATTTCTTGTAATAAAGATGATGTGAAAAATGAAAACACATATACTTTTTTAGAAAATTTCAATTCTGAAAGCTACTTAAATACGCACTGGAAAAACGCTTCCCAAAACAACAGTCCGCTAAGTTATTTTCTTGAAAACGGAAATCTTAAAATAACTACTAGAGCAAATAGTAACGATAGGGTTAAAATCCAAACACGAGAAACAAATTTTTCTACAGGAACATACATCTGGCATGTGTACGTACCAAAATACAACTTAAATGAACAATGTAGTATTGGTGCTTTTTTATATCACAACGACTCTCATGAAATTGATTTTGAAATTGGCTCTGGAACAAACCAATTACGTACTGAGTTAAATGCTCAAGAAAATGATATGATTGTATATTGTACATCTCAAGGCTTTCCTTTTAGCTCTCATCTATTTTTAATTCAAAGCGAGTCTTGGCACAAATTAAAATTAAAATTAAGTGTTGGCACAAATAACAATTATAAAATAGAATGGTTTATCAATGCTAATTTAGTAAAGACATTACAAACAAATTTTAGTATAGAAACTACTTTTGGTGTTTATAACAGCTTAGAAAACTTGACTTTTATGGGTGATTTTCTACCTACTACTGACAATTACGTTTTATTTAATTCTTTTTCATTTAACGAGTTAAACAACTAAAAACCAAATTCAAAATTACTAGGTAATTCTAATGGTTTTTTATTTTTCTGAAATAATCGTGCTGTAAACTTGCCTTTTAAGCTTGTTTTATCACCTTCTACTAATAACCAAGAACCTTCACGTAAACCTAAAACTGGTGTATTATTAAAAATATGAAATTCCTTTATACGTGTTTCCCTAGTTTCTCCTTTATGTGTAGAATTAAGATCCGAATCTAAATAATGCGGGTTTAGATTAAAATTAATCAAACCCAAAGTATTAAAACTTGGAGGATAAACCACAGGCATGTCATTTGTTGTTTTCATTGTTAGTCCGCAAATATTACTTCCTGCACTTGTTCCAAAATATTTAGTTCCCGTTTCAACTGCATTTTTGATTACAGCCATCAATTCGTTTTTATATAACTGATTTACTAGTTCAAACGTATTTCCGCCTCCAACAAAGATTGCCTTTGCATTCTTTATAGATTCTATCGGGTTTGGAAATTGATGAACCCCTTTTACTTCGATATTTATTTTTTCAAAAGCCTCTTGCGCAATTTCAGTATATTCATCATACGTAATACCACTTGGTCTAGCATAAGGCACAAAAACTAGAGAATCAACTCCTTTAAAGAACTCTTTTAGTTCAGGTAAAATATATTCTAAATAACCACTTCCGTGAACGGTTGATGTACTAGCGATAATCATTTTTTTCATTTTGAAAAATTTTAAAATCTATAATTGTTCAAAAATACATTATTTTGATTTTTTTTTAGCATTTTTGCAGTATCATTATGGATATTCAAAAAAACATATCACTAAAACCGTTTAATACTTTTGGTATTGACGTAAAAGCAAATCAATTTATTGAAGTTACATCTATCAATCAACTGACTTCAATTATAAAAAAGCACAAAGATTTTTTTCTACTTGGAGGCGGAAGTAATATGCTTCTAACTAAAAATATTGAAAAATTAGTACTCTATCTAAACATTAAAGGAATTAAAATAATTAAAGAATATAAAACAAGTATTTATATTGAAGTAAATGCTGGTGAAAATTGGCATGATTTTGTTCTGTGGAGCTTAAAACATGATTTTGGAGGTATTGAAAATCTTTCATTAATTCCTGGTAATGTTGGCACTTGCCCTATACAGAATATTGGAGCTTATGGTGTTGAAGTAAAAAATACTATACATAAAGTAAATACTATTGAAATTGATACAGGCAAAAAGGTGTCTTTTAAAAATACAGCATGTGAATTTGGATATAGAAATTCTGTATTTAAGAATAAGGATAAAGGTAAATATATTATCACAAGTGTTGTATTTAAACTAAGTAAGGCTAAGCATAAATTACACTATAATTATGGTGCAATAAAAACGGAACTTACTAAGAACAAAATATCTAAGCCTACTATTCAAGACATTTCAAAAGCGATAATTGAAATTAGAAATTCCAAACTACCAAACCCAAAAGAACTTGGAAATAGTGGTAGTTTTTTTAAAAACCCAATAGTTAATAAACAGTTATTTTTAAAAGTTCAAAAAAATAATGTGGATATGCCTTTTTATCCAGTTGGAGAAAAATACAAAATCCCTGCTGGTTGGCTTATTGAACAATCTGGCTTTAAAGGTAAGCGTTTTAACGATGCTGGAGTTCATGAAAATCAGGCTTTAGTTTTAGTTAATTATGGTAATGCAACTGGCGAAGACATATTGAATATAGCAAAAAAAATCACTGAAAAAGTGAAAGAATTATTTTTTATAGATTTAGAAATGGAAGTCAATATTTTTTAATTTTTTTGGCGGTAATAATATGTCGAATTCAATTTGGTTTGTTATTAATACTGAATGTGGTTTTTCCATTTCTTCTTTTGTTAAAAAACCAAGTTTTTCAAAAAATTGAAAATATAATTTATTCGAAATCCCTTCTTTCAAATCTATTTCTGGATGCCATATTTCATACGTGCCAAATTCTTTACTGTTTTTTTTAAGTCCAAAGTTTAAATGGCGTAGGAATTAAATGCTCATTTTTTTTAACAGGTATTTTATAAGTAATAATTGCAAAATGCTCTAATTGAGTATTAACATCTAAAAAACTTCTCTTTAGCCTGTTTTTAATTCGATTATTTATTATTTCCCTAAAGGTCATCATTTTAGAAACTATGCTTTGTATGATTCTTATTAGTTTTTACATATTCAATACCACATAAATTTAAGTCGCATTATCCTACCATTATCTCTATTACAAATCCAAATACCTTCTAATTATAAGGAATGTAAAGCTTTTTTCATTGAAAAAATTATTAGTGTGTTTTAGAAAAACCATGAATAATACCTTTTAAATTTGTATTTGTAAATACATATTCAAATATAGTATCTTTCATGAAACCATTAATAGAATAGCAAACACTAAACATAGCTCAATAAAATATTACATTAAAAAACACAAAAAACCCTTTAAATTAAGAGCTTTTTGTGTTTTAAAAAATTAAAAGAATTATTTATTCTTCTATTACTTCTTCTTCAGACTCAATAATTACTTGACCTCTGTAATACAATTTACCTTCGAACCAATGAGCTCTATGTGATAAATGAGCTTCACCTGTTGTAGGGTCAACTGCTATTTGAGAAGCTTTTGCTTTATAGTGAGTTCTTCTTTTATCTCTTCTTTGTTTGGAGATTTTTCTTTTTGGATGTGCCATTTCTAACTTTTATTTATCTTTTAATAATTCTTTTAATTTATCCCATCTAGGATCTGTATCTTTTTTTTCTGCTTTTTCTTGCATTTTTTTCAGCTTATCTATTGTATCTGACTTTAGAGTTCCGTTCACAATTTTTGGATGTATTCTTTTAACAGGAACACTGAGTATAATTAATTCATAAATATATTGTGATATATCTAATTCATATTCATTATGAGGAATTATTAAAATCTCTTCATTATCATTATTAAATTCATCTCCAAATTTCACAATCAAATTCAAAGAACCCTCAATTGACTGATTAAACTCTTCTCCTGAAACATCACAATTTATTAAAACTGAACCTGAAATAGAAAATAATAGCTCAAATATTGTTGCGCCTTTATTAAAATCAAGTAAAACCTCAACATTCGAATCTATAAAATCATCATACTTATAAGCATCAAAGAACTTTTTCTCTACTAAATAGTTAAATTGGTGCTTCTCAGGTTTCAATCCCTTAAACTGGATGATATACTCTTTTGAATGCTTCATTTCAAATATCTTTTGAGCGTGCAAAGTTAATAAAAAATATTACTACTCATTACTTTTTAATAAAAAAATCACCTTCTTCTTTTCGACTTCAAAATATTAGATGTCAAGTAATTAAATTCTTTTCGGTTTTTAAAAACCTCAATAGCGGTAAAAATAGCTTCTTTAAATGACTCCTCACTCGCTAAATTCTTACCTGCAATTTCATATGCTGTTCCATGATCTGGTGAAGTTCTAATTTTCCCTAAACCTGCCGTAAAATTAACACCTTTTCCGAAAGACAAAGTTTTAAAAGGCGCAAGACCTTGATCATGATACATTGCTAAAATTCCGTCAAAAGTTTTATATGTACTAGAACCAAAAAAACTATCGGCTGCATAAGGACCATAAATCAATTTTCCTGTTTTTTTAATTTTTTCAATTGTTGGTAAAACTGTTTTTTGATCTTCATCTCCAATCACACCATTATCGCCACAATGAGGATTGATGCCTAAAATAGCAATTTTTGGTTTTCGTATATTAAAATCTTGAACCAATGTGCTATGCATAATATCTACTTTTCTCTCGATCAGCTCTGGAGTTATTGTTTTTACAATTTCACTAACAGGTATATGCCCTGTTATCAAACCTACTCTCAATTTATTTGCCAATAAGATCATCAATGACTCTCCTTCTATATTTGCTTCTAAATACTCTGTATGACCTTGAAATTTAAAATCATCAGATTGAATATTATTTTTATTTATTGGAGCAGTTACTAATACATCTATCTCTTCTTTATTCAAGCAATCAACAGATTCCTTTAAAGATAGGTAGGCGTACTTTCCTGCATTTTTACTAGCTAAACCAAACTCAACCTCAACATCTTCTTTCCAAATATTATAAAGGTTTACTTTATGCTCCACAATGTCATTAATACTTGTAACACCATTAATAGGCACATTCAAGTTTAATATTTTTTTATGATGAGATATCAATTTAGAAGATCCAAAAATAACAGGCGTACAGAAATCTAACATTCTATTATCAATAAATGATTTTAAAACAACCTCTAGACCTATACCATTAATATCCCCTACAGAAATCCCAACTCTTATGCTTTTGTCTTTTTTCATGTGCCTATTTAGCATTTAACTACTCATTCCTCTTATTATATTTTCAGTTGTAATTTTTACCACTTAGTAAGTCAATCAAACACGCTATAAAATTACAAATATACATTCATAAAGTGAATTAAATCAAAAAATCCTGTATTGGAAAACCATTACAGGACTTAATAATATATTTCAGTATCTAAATTATTTTCTCTCTCTTAATTTACTTACTCCGTACCCAAAAGCCACACTCATTAAAGCCAACAAACCACCATCAATTGGCAATCCTGGAGGTCCTGGAGATCGTTGAGGAGCAGGCATTGATTGTGCGAAAACAAGCTCCGCAACAAACAAAATCACTACTACTAAAACCAATTTCAATGTGCTTTTTTTCATCATAAACATTCTTATAGAGTATTATAAGACTGCAAACATACACAAAAAAATTAATCCAACAATGTTTTTTTTTAGTAAATCAAAAATTATAACTTGCCATTTTAAAATAAAAAACAAATACACATGAATTTATCTGGAGTTTTAATAAAAATGACAACCGAATACGCTTCTCCAATTCAATATTATTTGGAGTTGGAAAATGATTTCATTAATATTAATCAGTTAATTAATAAACAAATTGAAATTCAATTTGAAAAATATCAATGCTTAACTTGTAGCAAGAATAAGAAAATTTTCCGACAAGGAAATTGCCATGATTGCTTTTACAAATCTCCTAATGTTGGTGATTGGATTATAAAGCCAGAACTCAGTAAAGCTCACCTTAATATTGAAGATAGAAATTTAGAATATGAAAAAAAAGCACAATTACAACCTCACATTGTATATTTAGCCTTATCAAGCAGTATTAAAGTTGGTGTTACTAGAAAGCCACAAATACCAACAAGATGGATTGACCAAGGAGCATCTAAAGCTATTGCTATTTTAGAAACTCCCAACAGATATTTAGCTGGAATTTCAGAAGTCGCTCTAAAAGAATATGTAACAGACAAAACAAGTTGGCAAAAAATGTTGAAAAATGAAATCTCCAAAGAGGATTTAATTTCTAAAAAAGAAGAGCTATTCAAATACATTCCAAATGAAACAAAACAATATTTTTTAAACGAAAACATTGAAATTTTTAATTTAGAATATCCTGTTTTGAAATACCCTACAAAAATAAAAAGCCTTCGTCTAGATAAAGCACCTTTCATATCGGGTAAATTAGTTGGAATTAAAGGGCAATATTTAATTTTTGAAAATGGCAATGTTTTTAATGTTAGAAATAATGAAGGAAACGTAATTTCTTTGAAAATCTACTAAACAAACAAAACATTATGTATATTTACAAATTACAACTACTTAAACCATGAATAAATATACACTAACACTCCTTCTTATTACAATTTCATTTGTAAGTTTTTCTCAAATTGTTACTATTAACAATAACGCAGATACAGAGTCTAACGCCTCACTACAAACACTAATCGAAAATGTATTGATTACCGGCACATGCGCACAAATTGACAACTTTACAGAACAAACCTTCGGAGCATCTACAAACCTTCAAAATAAAAGTTATGGCTACTTTAAAAAAGTAACTGGAAGCAATTTCCCTTTTGACTCTGGACTAATACTTTCTACAGGAAGAGCCGCAGGAGGAGGAAATACTTCTAATACAAACTTGGTATCAAATGACTTAGGAATGGCTGGAGATACCGACTTGCAAACCGCACTAGGCATCACTAACACTAATGACGCTACTTATATTAAATGGTTATGTTGCGGAATAATGTAGATTTTATTATATTTGTATAAATTAATAATATTATGGATTTACAAATAATCATAGCTGAATTAGCAGACCAAGAGAAAAAAGATCTTTGGTTCTACTGCAAATTTAATACCCGAAATAAAGAGAAAACAAATTAAATACAGCAAAAAATTAAAGTGTCACTACATTA
>CAYOFS010000039.1:0-7330 GCA_964403095.1 uncultured Flavobacteriaceae bacterium
TAATTTATAGCGTATTTTGATGTTGAATTGGTATTATTAAAGCGTTTATATTGTTTTTTGTGGCACAGGTACAATAATTGTAAATGCAATCTAATGGAAGTTTAGAATTAATTGGAATCGCTATAGCTTAGTAATTTTTCTAACTTTTTTTAGTTTTAATAAATTAATTGGGTTTACATTAAGGTTTTTAATATTTTTCTGAGAAAACAAGGTTACCTCATCATAATACAAAGGCACAACAGGAGCTTCTGCAATAATTATACTATCCATTTTTTGATACAATTCATGTCGCTTTGAATTTTTGACAGTTGAAATAGATTGTTCATATAATTTATCAAAAAAAGAATTTGAAAAATGCGTATAATTAGACCCATTTGGTGTTTTAAACTTACTATAAAAAAGCGCTAAATAATTTTCTGCATCTGGATAATCGGCAATCCAACTAGCTCTAAACATAGGTAGTTCTCCTTTTGATTTTGCCTGTCTTAAAACAGAAGGAGGCACAACTTCTACTTTCATTTTCAAACCTAGATTACTCATTTCTTGCTGAATAAACTCACACAAATCTAAATATTGCGCATTGGTTGTTAGAATAACTTCTGGATTTTCAATTCCTGTTTCTAATTTATATTGTTCAATTAATTTTTTTGCTTTTTCAGGTTCATAATCATAGCCTTTCATTGCATTAAAACTTGGCAAACCTTTTGGCACAAAGCCATTAATGGCAGGTATTCCTATTCCGTTTCGTAAAAAGGTAATCATTTTTTTTCTATCAAAACCATAGTTTATAGCCTTTCTGATAAGTATATTTGATGTTGGATACTCTTTACTAATCTTAGTATAAAAACCTAAGTATTCCGTGTTTAAATATGGTGATTTTTGCATCATAAAATCGTCTTGATGCTTCTCTCTCAATACGCCTATTTCATTTAACAAATCATCTTTATAAGAAGCATCAATACTAGATAACATATCTAAGTTACCTTGTATAAATTGCAAATATTCACTCTGTTTATCTGGTAAAAAAGTAATAGCAACAGCTTCTAAAAATGGTAGTTTTTCATTATTATATTCTTCAAAAAAAAGGGGATTTTTCCTCAGTACAAGCTTTGTATTTTCAATCCATATTTTTTTATAAAAAGGACCTGTGCCAATTGGATTTGAACGAAAATCATTTCCATAATAATTTACAATTTCTTTAGGAACAACCGAGCAATATTTCATTGTTAATAAGCCTAGAAATGGAGGAAATTCTTGCTTTAAATTAATTCTAAAAATAGTATCGTTTATAGCCTTAAAACTTGCAACATTATTTAACACCCATTTTCCTGGAGATGCCACATTTTTATCTAACAACCTATTAAATGAAAATTCAAAATCAATTGCTTTTACTCTTCGTGTACTATCATTACCAAAAACAACATGTTTATGAAAAAAAACATCATCACGCAAAATGAAATCTAGCGTTTTTCCTTTATTGTAATAATTCCAGCTCTTTGCAATATCAGGTTTAACTTGCAAACTATCGTCTAATTGAACTAAGCCATTAAATAACTGATTTACAGCCCAAATTTCTGCTTGTTTACGTGAAAAAGCTGGATCTAATGATGTTATATTAGAATGCTCATTATATCTAAAAACTTGATTTTCGGTAAAGTTAGATTGCTTTTTCTGACAAGAAGACAAAAACATTCCTAAAACAAAAATAAAAATCCATTTGTTTCTTAAAAGTTGATAATACCTTATTTTTTTTAGCAATTTATCTTAAGTCTTAGGGTTATTTTCCAAAAGCATATTCTCTTTTAACTTCACAAATACCTACAGTAAAATTATCATACCACCTTTCTTTGCCTGCTTTAATAGCTATAGAATGGTGTTCGTTCATACTCCAAGTACGAATATCTTCCATAGTTTCCCTATACGAAACAGAAATTTCGTTAGATTGTTTTGCAGTGAAAATTACCGCAAAATAAGGGTCTTTTTTAATATGTTTAGTCATTTTTTGAGATTTTAGTTTAGTAAAGCAAAGATAGGTAGTGTATGCTAGAAAATCCTATAAAAATAAAAAAAATGTTCTGACACACTTAACTGCTGACAACACACTAACATACAAGTGCTTAAAATTGAAAAACTCATCTGTAAAATTTATAGTAAATAACTTATCTAACAAGTCTGTATTATTACAAGTTTTTTCGCTTACAAAGACAAAACCTTCTTTTCTAAGTATAATATCAGATGATTCTAATTTTCTTATTAAAAGTCTTTCTGTTTCAAAAATCACAATAAATATACTAAATTTGCAGCGACAAAAGTAATGAAATGAACGCAGAAAAAAAAGTCGCTTTTTATACCTTGGGCTGCAAACTGAATTTCTCAGAGACATCGACCATTGCTCGAAATTTTGAAAAAGAAAATTTTAAACGAATAGATTTTGACCAAAAGGCAGATGTTTACGTAATAAATACTTGTTCCGTAACGGAAAATGCAGATAAACGCTTTAAAACTATCGTGAAAAACGCATTAAAACAAAACGATGATGCTTTTGTTATCGCAATTGGTTGTTATGCACAATTAAAACCTGAATCTTTAGCTGATGTAAATGGCGTTGATTTAGTATTAGGAGCTACCGAAAAATTTAAAATAACCTCTTATATTAACGATTTAACAAAAAATAATATTAGCGAAATACATTCGTGTAATATAATAGAAGCCAACTCGTATGAAAGTTCCTTTTCTTTTGGCGATAGAACTCGTGCTTTTTTAAAAGTTCAAGATGGTTGTGATTATAAATGTACGTATTGCACCATTCCGTTAGCTAGAGGGATTTCAAGAAGTGACACCTTAGAAAACGTTATCAATAATGCCACTGAAATTGCATCAAAAAATATTAAAGAAATTGTTTTAACTGGTGTTAATATTGGTGATTATGGAAAAGGTGAATTTGGCAATAAAAAACACGAACATACTTTTTACGAATTGGTTGAAAATCTTGATAAAGTTGAAGGAATTCATCGCATAAGAATATCATCTATCGAACCAAATTTACTAAACGATGACATTATTAATCTAGTTTCAAAATCGAATAGTTTTGTACCTCATTTTCATATTCCTTTACAAAGTGGTAGCGACAAACTATTAAAATTAATGAAGCGCAGATATTTAAGAAAAGTCTATACAAACAGAGTTACTGCCATAAAAAAACAAATGCCAAATGCCTGCATCGGTGTTGATGTAATAACAGGATTTCCAGGTGAAACCGATGAATTATTCTTAGAGACTTATAACTATTTAGCCGAAATGAATATTTCTTATCTTCATGTTTTTACATACTCAGAAAGACCAAATACTAAAGCTGTTGAAATGGATGGTGTTGTGCCAATGAATGTTAGAAAAAAAAGAAGTAAAATGCTACGAGGTTTATCCGTTAAAAAGCGTAGAGCTTTTTACGAAACACAATTAAACAATAATTTAACCGTCTTATTTGAACAGGAAAATAAAGAAGGTTTTATTCATGGCTTTACCGAGAATTATGTAAAAGTTAAAACGTATTGGAATCCCGAATTAAGAAATACGCTACACAAAGTAAAATTAGTTAGTATTGATGATGATGGATTGGTATTAATTAAGTTTATTTAATCTTTGAATGTTGAGTTTTAAATAAACAATTACACAATTTAATAAACAAACAACCTAATGCTTCTTTAAATGAAAAAACTACTTTATATATTTACTTTTTTAGGATTGCTCTCTTGTAAAAAAGAAACTGCACCAAATAGACAAATAAACAAATCAATACATAAACAATTTATTAAATATGCAACAGGTTTTGAAATTGAAGAGCATAAAAACTACCGATTACTTATCTTAAAGTCACCTTTTGATAAATCTGAAAAACAATATAAATTCATCAGACCTTTTAAAAAATATGCAGGTTTAGGAGCAAATATTTTTTATCATCCTATACACAAAATTGTAGTTACATCTACCACACATATTCCAATGCTAGAGTTATTAAACGAAGAAAAAACCCTAGTTGGCTTTCCAAACACTAAATACATATCTTCAAAAAAAACAAGAGAATTAATAAATACAGGTAAAATTAAAGAATTAGGAAAAGAACAAAACATAAATACGGAACTACTACTCAACTTACAACCAGAATTAGTTATTGGGTTTTCATTGAATAGCAATAGTAAAATGTATTCAAATATTAAAAAAGCAGGAATACCAGTGATAATAAATAATGATTGGAAAGAAAAAACACCTTTAGGAAGAGCAGAATGGATAAAATTTTTCGGTTTACTTTACGGAAAAGAAAAATTAGCAGATAGTATTTTTAAATCCATAGAAAAACAATACCTTCAAGCTAAAAATATTGCCAAAAAAGCAATAAAAAAACCTACGGTTTTAAGTGGAATTATGTATCAAGATAAATGGAATTCACCCGCAGGAAACAGTTATGGTGCACAATTTTTAAAAGACGCTAATGTAAACTACCTTTGGCAAAATACAAACGGAACAGGTAGTTTATCACTCAGTTTCGAATCTGTTTTTGACAAAGCAAAAGAAGCTGATTTCTGGTTAAGTCCTGGTTTTTTTAGTACCTACAAACAATTAGCCGATGCTAATCAACATTACACTAAATTTAATGCGTTTTTAAATAATAATATATATAACTTTGTAAATAAAAAAGGGGAAACTGGTGGTGTTTTGTATTTTGAATTAGCACCAATTCAGCCACATATTGTATTAAAAGATATTATAAAAATCACGCATCCTGAATTATTGAAAGAGTATCAACCATTTTATTTAGAAAAATTAAATCCTTAAATAATACGGAAACAATAACATTGCTTTATTTATGCAATTCCTGTATGTTATTGTAAAAAATATTTAACAAAAAAACAAAACAATGAACAAACAATTTATCAAACTACTACTTATCAGATATGCATCGGTAATAATTATTTTTTTTATTATTAGAATTTTATTAATGCTAATATTACCTAGTCTAGACGATAAATACTACGCTATCATACCTATGATTGCTGCAATTATTTTAGCTCCAAGACTAAAACGCTTAAAAACCCAAACAGGAAACGACTATTTTTTAAAATGGTTGTTCTCAAACAAAAAAATTAAATAACCTAAATAATTAATGAAATTCTATTTAAAACTCATAAAGTACTATCTTAATTTTTTATCCGTTTTTACTCCAAAATACGGAGGAAAAATAGCTGTTCGTTTATTCCAAAAAGTTAGACTTCGAGAAATAAAAACTAGAGAAGAACCTTTTTATAAAAACACACAAGCATCAATATTAAAAGTAAATAATCAAGACATGTTATTTTATGAATTAGGAAACCCAAAAGGAAACCTAATTTTTCTAGTACATGGTTGGGATAGTAACGCAGGAAGCCTATCTATGTTTGCCTTTGAATTCGCAAAAAACAACTATCGAGTAATTAGTTTAGACTTACCTGCTCATGCAAAATCTCAAGGTACACATACTAATTTATTTGAATGTAAAGATGCCTTAATTCAATTAATTAAACATGTAAATCCACAACAAAAATTTAGCATTATTGGTCATTCTTTTGGCGCTGCGGTTACCTCTTACGCTTTAGCTGAATTAGATTATAAAATTAACAAAATAGTGCTTTTATCGGCTAATAATATTATGAAAGTTATTTTTGACGACTATCAAAAACTAGTCGGTTTTAACGATAAAATTTACAATCAAGTTTCTCTATGGACAAAACAAAATTTCAATCAATCTTTAGAGGAATTAATTTTATCGGATAAAATAAAAATTATTAAATACGATGAATTATTAATTATTCATGATAAATTTGACAAAGTACTTCCGTTTAAAAGTGCGCTAGAAATAAAAGAAGCAATTCCTACAACAAAAATAATTGCTTTTGAAAAAATTGGTCATTACAGAATGTTATGGAATAAAGAAGTACTAAAAGAAACCATTAAATTTATTATACAATGAAAATAGCTATTTTAATTTACAACGGAATCACATTATTAGATGCAATTGGACCTTATGAAGTATTAAGTAATTTACCCAATACTGAAATATTATTTGTCGCAAAAAAAAGAGGTGATGTTAAAGCTGACACTGGTTTTACAAGTATTAAAGCCAAATATAACTTTAAAGATGTTAAAGAAGCAGACATTCTAATTATTCCAGGTTCTTCTATCTCTTTTATCGATGTTCTAAAAGATGAAAAAACACTTGAATGGATAAAATTAATAGACAAAACTACTCAATTTACAACATCGGTTGGCTCTGGCTCTATTATTTTGGCTAAAACCGAATTGCTTAACGATTTACATGCTACTTCGCATTGGAAAACAATTCCTTTATTAGAAGAATACAAAGCTATTTTCAAAACAGATAGAATTGTACAAGACGGAAAATACATTACTTCAGCAGGAGTTTCAGCAGGAATAGATATGGCATTTACATTATGCGATGAAGTAGCTGGTGAAGATCAAACAAGAGCTATTCAACTGGTACTGGAATATCAACCAAAACCACTTTACAACGTTGAAAATATTGATGCATGCGATAAAGATATTATAGAAAAAGCCTCTCAAATTTTAAAAAGAAACTCTAAACGAGAAATAGGCTTATTAAAAATGTTTTCAAATAGAAAGCTACTTAGGAAAATAAAATAGTCTATTTAGCGTTAAGTTATAACAACCTATAAAACATATTAAAATGAAAAAATTAATTTTTATCACAATGCTTGTTTTTTCTTTTGCATTAACATCATGTAAATCAGAAAAAAAAGACACTAAACAAACTAATTCAAAGGAAGTAGTTACACAACTTTATCAATGTCCAATGGATTGTGAAAAAGGAAAAAGTTATACAGAAAAAGGCTCATGCCCTGTTTGTAAAATGAGTTTAACAGCTAAAAAAGCAGATAATCACGAAGGTCATAGTCACTAATTACTCGTGAATTTCAAAATTTAACATCTAATTAATACAATTTAACACCTATATTAAGCTATAATATAAAATAAAAGTCTATTTTTATCAAAAATTTATAATAATAAAAACCCATTACAATGAAAAAAATTATCTTAACATTAGCATTCGGACTATTCTTTATTGCATTTTCAAATGCTCAAAGTGCTACTGAAGTAGTAAAAGAAAAAGTAGAAACTACCGTAAAAAAAGAAGTTAAAGCAAAAAAAGGATGCTGCCCAACTAAAGCAAAGGCATCTTCTGATAGTAAAAAAGCAAAAACTGCTTGTGCTACTAAAAAAGCAAAGTCTTCTTGTGCTGGTAAAGCAAAAGCTTCTTGCG
>CAYOFS010000039.1:7430-16226 GCA_964403095.1 uncultured Flavobacteriaceae bacterium
AAAGCAAAAGCTTCTTGCGGCAGTAAGAAAAAAGCTTAATAAGCTTAAAGTTATAAAGAAACAAACTTTAAAAATATTATTAAATTTAAAAATGACTGTCTGTAAAGATGGTCATTTTTTGTTTACATTTGTATCCAAATATAAAATCGACTAAAAATGACAACAGCAACAAGCCTATCAGATAAAATAATAGCACTTGAAAACAAACATGGTGCTCATAATTATCATCCGCTACCCGTAGTTTTAAGTAAAGGTCAAGGTGTTTTTGTTTGGGATGTAGAAGGTAAGAAATATTATGATTTTTTATCTGCTTACTCTGCTGTAAACCAAGGTCATTGCCATCCAAAAATTGTAAATGCAATGACAGAACAAGCACAAACATTAAGCTTAACTTCTCGTGCTTTTTACAATGATGTTCTTGGTAAATATGAAAAATTTGCAACGGAATATTTTGACTTTGATAAATTATTGCCAATGAATACTGGAGCGGAAGCTGTTGAAACCGCAATTAAATTATGTAGAAAATACGCTTACGAAGTAAATAATATTGATGAAAACGAAGCGAAAATTATAGTTTGTGAAAATAACTTCCACGGAAGAACAACAACTATAATTTCTTTTTCAAATGATGCTGATGCTCGTAAAAGCTTTGGTCCATATACTCCAGGTTTTATAAAAATTGAATATAACAACCTAGAAGCTTTAGAAACTGTTCTAAAAACAACAAAAAATATTGCTGGTTTTTTAGTTGAGCCAATTCAAGGGGAAGCTGGCGTTTACGTTCCTTCTGAAGGTTATTTATCCAAAGCCAAAGCCTTGTGTGAAAAATATAATGTTTTATTTATTGCTGATGAAGTTCAAACAGGAATTGCCCGTACAGGAAAATTATTAGCCGTTGACCATGAAAACGTAAAACCAGACATCTTAATTTTAGGAAAAGCATTATCAGGCGGAGCATATCCAGTTTCTGCCGTATTAGCCAATAATAATATAATGAATGTCATAAAACCAGGGCAACATGGCTCTACTTTTGGAGGAAACCCAATAGCAGCCGCAGTTGCTATCGCTGCACTAACTGTTGTTACAGATGAACATTTAGCCGAAAAAGCAGCGTATTTAGGGCAAATATTTAGAAAAAAAATTGGAGAATTTGCTAAAAACAACCCTTTAATAAAATCAGTTAGAGGTAAAGGCTTATTAAATGCTATCTTAATTAACGATACTGAAAAAAGTTCTACTGCTTGGGATATTTGTATTAAACTACGTGATAATGGTTTATTAGCAAAACCAACTCATGGTAATATTATCCGCTTTTCTCCTCCACTAGTTATGACAGAAGAACAACTATTAGATTGTATAGAGATTATTAAAAAAACTATTTTGGAGTTTTAATGGATAATGAATAGGTATTCTATAATTAAAACACCTATATCTAAATAACACCTTTAGCTTTAAACTCCAAGTATTTATTGATTACATTGACGGTTAAATTACCAGGTTTTGTGAGTATTGTGTATATACCTCTACGTTTTAATTCTTTAACTATCAAACGTTTTTCATACATGAATTTCTCCGCAATTGTTTTTTGATAAATGTCTCGGATCTCTTCTGATGGGTTTTTAATAAGTTCTTCTAACTCTGTATTAACAAATAAAATCACAACTAAAACATGGTTTTTTGCTATTCCTTGCAGATAAGCTAATTGCCTATCTAAACCATCTAATGTTTCAAAGTTTGTATATAAAAACAATAAGCTACGTTGTTTTATATTGTGTTTTAAGTCGGAATATAATTTACTAAAATCACTTTCTTTAAAATCTGTTTTTACATTATAAAGTGTTTCTAAAATTAAATTCATTTGATTTGATCTTCGTTCTGCCACTACTCTATTTTCAATCTTTTTAGAAAAACAAAACATACCTGCTTTATCGTGTTTTTTTATGGTGATATTACTCATTACTAAAGTAGAATTAATGGCGTAATCTAGTAAGCTTAATCCGTTAAAAGGCATTTTCATCACTCTACCTTTATCAATTATGGAATAAATTGGCTGTGATTTTTCGTCTTGATATTGATTAATCATTAATTGATTTTTCTTTGCTGTTGCTTTCCAATTAATATTTCGAATATCATCACCTAAAACATAATTTTTAATCTGCTCAAACTCCATTGTTTGTCCTATTCTTCTTATTTTTTTAATTCCATATTCATTTCTATATGCCATTGCCATTAAATCAAACTTTTTTAATTGCATAAAAGATGGATAAGTCATTACCATAGCCTTATCTTCAAAATTAAATCTTCTAGAGATAAGTTGTAACGGACTTTGGGCATAAATAATTAATTTGCCAAACCAGTATTCTCCTCGTTCTCTTGGTCTTAGCTCATACTTAAACTCTTTATTTGACGAAGGTTTTATAGCTTGTTTTAATAAGAAATCTCTTTTTTGAAACTGATTAGGAATTTCATCAATAATTTTTGTGAAGACTTTAAATGTATAATGATTTTTTAAATGAATTTCTATTGGATTATCATCACCATTTGACAATTTTTCAGGTAATATACGCCTTGCTTGTATGCCTATTTTTGCAAAAAACAAAATTAGAATATCTAAAAATGTAAATACAAATAATGACAACAATAATACTTTTGTTACTCCAAATAAAAACGGAAAGAAATACGAAATCACAAATAATAGCATGATTGCTATTAATGCATAAAAAAAGTTTCGTTCAAGATATAGTTTTCTCATTTGTTCATGTTGGGTTTTAAATTTTGAATGTTAAATTGATTTTATGTAACGTAACATTCAGAATTTAACATTTAAAATTTACCTAGGTATTTCAATGGTTTCTAACATTTGATTAATAACTTGTTTACTTGTTACGCCTTCCATTTCACGTTCTGGCGTTACAATAACCCTGTGTTGTAATACTGGTATTGCACTGCGCTTAATATCATCTGGTGTTACAAAATCACGACCTTGTATTGCTGCAAAAGCTTTTGACGCTTGTAATATTGCTAATGATGCTCTTGGCGATGCTCCTAAATATAAAAAGGGATTTTCACGTGTACTCGTTACAATTTTAGCAATATAATTTATTAAATGTTTTTCGATTAATATTTCTTGTACTTGCTTTTGAAATTTAGCTACTTGTGCTGCGGTTAAAACTCCTTTAACAACATCAGTTTTATTAGTTTCCTTTCTATTGTGATGTGTTTCTATTATTTCAATTTCTTCTTCTAAAGTTGGATAATCGACTTCTATTTTAAATAAAAATCGATCTAATTGTGCTTCTGGTAAACGATATGTTCCTTCTTGCTCTATTGGGTTTTGAGTTGCCAACACTAAAAATGGCTTATCCATTTTATATGTATTTCCATCAATTGTTACTTGTTTTTCTTCCATAACTTCAAACAAAGCTGCTTGTGTTTTTGCTGGAGCACGATTAATTTCATCAATTAAAACAATGTTAGAAAATATTGGACCTGATTTGAATTCAAATTCTGTTGTTTTCATATTAAAAACCGATGTTCCTAATATATCACTTGGCATAATATCTGGTGTAAACTGAATTCTACTAAAGTCGACTTTCATTGTTTTAGCCATTAATTTAGTTGTAATTGTTTTTGCAACTCCAGGAACACCTTCAATAAGAGAATGACCGTTAGAAAGTACCGTTGCTATAAGTAAGTCAATCATGTTTTTTTGACCAATAATTACTTTATGTAATTCTGTTCTTATTGCTTCAATACCTTCTTGTAATTCGGACAAATCAATACGGTTTGTGAATGCTAAGTCTTGATTGTTTTCAGTTTTATCTGATAAATTTTGGTCTGTTGGTTTGTTTATATCTTCCATTATAATTGTGTTTGTTTATAAAATTTATCCATTAATTTATTCAATATTAACAGTGAGTTTTCTTGTAATTCACTTGTGTTGCTTAAACTAACAATATAATTTATTAATCGGTTAATTTCTTCTTTTTCAATACCTGTTTTATTATGTAAACGTTTTTTAAAATCATCGTTTAAGTTTTGAGTATCTAGTAAATACGTATTTCTTAAATATTCTAGAAAGAAGGTAATCTTTTTATTAATTATATCTTCTGGCTCTCCTTCTTGATAATATAGGTTTCCTATTGTTTTTGCAAAAGCAATAGAGGTATTTGGTAATTCTTCAATTACAGGAATAATTCGCTGTCTTCTCTTTGCTCTAAAAATCATAAATAAAAACAAACTAAACAACATGGTAAACCAAGCGTATTTTAATGCTGGTTTAGATAAGATAAATCGTAATTCCGATTTTATCTCTTCGGTTTGTGCTTTATTTCGCTCGTCCCACAGAATTTTATTATCGGGTAAATACGAAAAAACATCTGCAACATATACGGCATGGTTACTTTTAAGCATATGGTAATTAGTAAAAGCAAAAGGCTGTGTATTTAATATAAAATCACCATCGCCATAAGCTATTTTAACAAAATTAATAGTTTTATCTGACTGAAAATCAACTTGATTATATCCTAAAACCGTAGTTGTTAAACTGTCTAGCTCTGTGAAATATGCACCTTCAACTCCCTTACTATAATTGTATTTAGTTCTTGAAACATTTTCATTTGCAAGAGTCAAGATAGTTTCTGTTCTAATTTTGTAATTATTTTGTACTTTAAAGTTTAAAGTGTCTCTTAAATATGGAGGAAAACTATGCGCAGCCATAAAAACGACATTTCCATCAGATACAAATTCTAATAAATCTTGACTAGATTCTTCTCCTACATTTATATAATTATTTAAAAAGAAGTAAGTTGCTTTTTTATTCGTTTCATTATCTAAAAATTCATAATTTTTTGAAAAAAATTCATACGGCGATATATGCACATCTCTAATTTTAGATTTTGGTAGTAGTGTTGGTAATTCCTTCTTTAAAATATATGCTCCATAAGGTGATTTTCTACTAGACAAAAACGATGGAGACCAATCTATCGGTTTTGCTTTAGTATAATCATTTATAGTCATTGCTATTAGCAATGCTACGAATATGAATATGTATATTTTGATTGTTTTTCCCATCTTCCGTCTTCCCTAAGGGAAGAATTTTTTTTAATTTATTTTGGCCATCGATTTCTCTCTTCTCTGTTAACTGTTTCTCTGTTGACTGTTCTCTCTTTTATACTAAATCGAACAATTTATCAAAAGCTTTTTTACTTGTTTCAAATTCCTGTTTTTCAATGTTAAATTCGCCATACCAGCAATAATCATATATATATGATATGTATTGAAATTGCTTTTTTACTTTTTCGTCTTTTATTTCTTGGTAGTAATCGTAGTTCGTTTTTTCAGAATCCCAATCGATAATTTCTTTTTCGGATAATTTTTTCAAACTTAGTAAATAATAATATCTAATTGCGGAACGATAATCGTTTTTAAGTAATGATTCTTCTATTAATACATTAAAATCAGCTTGATGAATATTGCTTTCTATATTGGTGGCATTAATATTTATTTTATCTGATTTTCTTCCAAAAACCCAATTACCATCATTGTTTACATAAGCAGATATTATTTTAAATAGCACAAAAATAATTACAATAAACCCAAATATTTTTAAAAATACATTGACTGCTTTTTTTGAACCATCTGGTGTATCAAAATTAAATAATTCTTTAAATATTTCGGCTAACCATAGTTTAAAACGCTGCCAAGCATTAAGCGCTTCTTCTTTTTTAGTTTCAGTATATACAAAATTGGCACCTGTATATTTTTCATGAATCTTATGTATTGACGCTCTTTTAATAAAATTTGTTGCAGAATCAATTTTCAAACTATCTTTAACAATAGCTGAATTTGAAGCATAACTTAAACCAAAAGTTACTAAAAATAATATGTAGATTATTTGTTTTATGATGCTCTAGGCTTTGTTATTTATTATTTAGAATGTGGTTTGAGATTTGTATTTTGTTTTCGCTCTTGCTCTAATTTAGAATTCAATTTTTCCAATTTGATCAATATCGTCACCTGCCGAAATATTTTCAAATTGTTCTTTTTGACTGAAATAAATAATCCCTTGACTTATTTGCACAACAACCATTAAAACGGATAAAAGAGTCATTTCAACTAACACTATAGGTGAACTAAAGGCTTTTGTTATTGCTGCCATACTCCCTACAGGATCACTTCCATTCATATTAAAAAACGCGCCAAAAACACCTGTTAAACCAAGAACAACTCCATAAATAATAAAAACTATTAGATATAATAATGCGGTACTACCTGTGGTTGCCCAAAACTTTTTGGTAAATAATTTCCAAGCATAGCCATAAGAATCTAATATACCTTGATCACTATACAGGTATTCATAAAAGGCTAATGTAAACCAAATTATTAATGCTGCATATAATAAAAACGGACCAACAATCGTAATAGCTACCAAAATTAACGAAATATAAAAGGCAATAATAATTGGTATCATTAATAGTACGGAAACTAAAATAAACACTACTATTTTTCCAACATTCTGCTTATAGTAATCAATAACATCTTTATAATCAAAATTTAAGCCTCTTTTACTATATAAAATCATATAAATAGTAACAAAAGTCCAATTTACTATTCCAAAAATGAAGGCAAATATTATATATATTATTTCTAACATAAAGTTAATATCCATTGGATTTGTATAATAGTTTTTAACCATTTGTATTAACAGAAAAATTCCATTAATTATAAAATAATTGGTAAAAAAATGTGCTCCGTTTTCTTTTATAAATCGGAAAGTATCCGAAAAAAAACCGCTAAAATCTCTTTGTTGTAATAACTGCATATCTAGTTTGTTGTTTTTGTTATTTGTTATCAATATTTCCTCTTGTCTCTTGTTTCTTATTTCTTGTTTCTTGCTTATTTCCTCTTGTTTCTTACTAATTTGTTTTCTTTACTGATTTTGTTGATTCCATCTTAAATTGTTTATAAACTATTCTTGGATAAATTATATAGTAAAAAGTAATAATGCTTAATGTTGTTAAAATTATTCCAATCGAAAGCCAATGAGGCATCGTATTAGAATATCGTGTAACATAACCTTCTAAAAACCCTGCGGCAATAGTAAACGGAAAAGTACTGATAACAATTTTTATGGAATTTTTTACGCCTTGTTTAAGAGAGTTATATCGTGATAATGTATTAGGGAATAAGATACTTGCACCAAGTATCAAACCTGCCATAGCTTCAATTACAATAGCAAAAATCTCCATTGCTCCATGTATCCAAATACCTCGTAACGATTCTGCAAGAACACCTTGCTCATAAAAAAAGTATTGAAAAGCACCAATCATAATACTATTTTTAAATAGTATATAAACTGTTCCAACACCTCCAAAAATACCATAAACATAAGCCAACAAGCCAACTCTTAAATTATTAATAGTAATTCCAATATGGCTTCCCCAACCAGAACCTGATTTATAAACTGCCATTGGATCACCTTTTTCTATATTTTCAAGAGTCATATTTACATAGTGATCGCCTAAAATAAGTCGTACAAATGTATGGTCATTTGCTGCTGAAATAGTACCAATAGAAACAAAAACAATAAAAAAGACAAAGGCGTATGCTAAGTATCTTCTGTAATTATATAGTATTAAAGGTACATCAGTAGCGAAAAATTGTACTAACTCATTTTTATCTTCTTTTTTATTTTTATAAATTTTTTGAAAAGATTTTGCTGCAAGGTTGTTTAAATACAGAATTGTTTTACTTTTGGGATAATAAGTTTGCGCATACGATAAATCATTCATTAAATGTATGTACAAACTGGATAACTCATCTGGATTATTGACTTTACTAGCGAATATTTGCTGCTCAAAGTCTAACCATTTTTGTTTATTCTGCTTAATAAATGCCGCCTCTCTCATAATGTTAGGCTAAAATATATAAATATGAGCGAACTACAAATAAATACCACACAAAATGTAAACATTAGCTTTAAAGCTGCTAGTTTAGGTGAGCGAATACTTGCCTTTTTAATTGATGCTATTGTACTTATAGCTTATCTAATTTCTACTTTTTTTCTACTTGAAAAAATGGGTTTGAAAAATTTTGATGATCAGTGGTCAAAAATAGCTGTAGCTTCTTTAGTGTTTTTACCTGCAATGTTTTACACCTTAATTTCTGAAGTATATATGGAAGGGCAAACCTTTGGAAAAAAGGTATTGAAAATTAAAGTTGTTAAAATTGATGGCTATCAGGCTTCTTTTTTAGATTATTTTATGCGATGGGTTTTTAGACTAGTTGATGTTTACCTTATGGGAGGAACTGGCGCAGTCGCTATTTTGAGCGTTGCTATTTCAAAAGATAGTCAAAGACTTGGCGGAATGGCTTCTGGAACAGCTGTTATTAGTGTTAAAAATTTATATAATATCAGTTCAACTATATTAGAAAATATTGATGATACGTATAAAGCAACATATCCTTCGGTCATCAATTTATCGGATAATGATATGCGAATTATTAAAGATACTTATGCCGTTGCCTTTAAAGGAAAAGACTATAAAACCATTGATAAATTAAGAATTAAAGTGGAAGAAATCACTAAAACAAAAAGAGGTGAATTACGTAATTCTGAATATTTGAAAATTATCATGAAAGATTATACGCACTTTACGCAGGATATGTAGATTCTTTGCTTATGCGTTGATTCGTTTAATTATTTGGTTTTACTATCTTAACCTTAAATTCATTCTCATACTTATTTTTTACCATAAATTCAAATATATAAATTTATGCTCTGTAAAAAAGCAT
>CAYOFS010000040.1:0-11621 GCA_964403095.1 uncultured Flavobacteriaceae bacterium
TATAAAAATACAAAACCCTCATAATCAAAAGATTATGAGGGTTTTTTGTACTCGAGACGGGACTTGAACCCGTACGTCCTAACGGACATTGGATTTTAAGTCCAACGTGTCTACCAATTCCACCACTCAAGCATGATGTATTGAAATTATAGCTAAAAGCTATACCAAAATTTCAAATACTCAGAGCGAAAGACGGGATTTGAACCCGCGACCTCCACCTTGGCAAGGTGATGCTCTACCCCTGAGCTACTTTCGCAAAAATTGCAATTACAAAGTAAAAGTAACAATTGCGAGTGCAAATTTAATACAATTTAATAAACTACAAAGTGTTTTTTTATATTTTTTTTCACAAAAAAATCTATTAAAAATAACATACAAATTTACAGGGCTTTAACCCATATTGTTCATAGGATTTAATTATAAAAAATCAAAATACCAATAGAAACCTAACGAAGTGGTTCACGAATACAAAAACAAATATAAAATGAATGAGTAATTGTAATTCAATTTTGAGTTACATAAATTGAGAGCATTTTCAATTATAGCAGGTAGCTTGGCATTGTAATAGAAAATTTGTAAATAAATTCGAGTTAACTTTATAAAAATCCTATTTTTGTAAAAAAATAACACATGCCATTTAATATTGTTTTAATTGAACCTGAAATTCATACGAATACAGGTAATATTGGTAGACTGAGTTTAGCTACAGGTTCTAATTTACATTTAGTAAAGCCTTTTGGGTTTGAATTAACCGATAAACGATTAAAACGTGCAGGCTTAGATTATTGGAAACATATAAATGTTTTTATTTACGAAGATATAAATGATTTTTATAGTAAGAATAAAAATGAAAAGATGGTTTACTTCTCAAGTCATGCTACAAAAAATCATTGGTCAATTAACTATGCGCATGATTTATTTTTAATTTTCGGAAAAGAATCACAAGGATTACCAAATAATATCCTGATGGATAATAAGAATGAATGTTATAAAATCCCTCTTTATAGCGACAAAATAAGAAGTTTGAATCTTGCTAATGCCGTTAGTATTGTTGTTTACGAAGGCTTAAGGCATATAAATTAACAAACATAATATCAATGCATTCATTTAAAAATAAAATATTTTTAAATGAAATTTTAATTCCATACTTTTACAGATTATTATAATGTCTATTTTTTTCATTATAAATTAAATAATGCTTTTATTAAAAAGCAATAAAGACTATAGAACATTATGAGCTGTACAAGTTGCTCTTCAGATATAAATTCAGTACCCAACGGATGTAAAAATAACGGAACCTGTTCTTCAGGTGGATGTGATAAATTAACCGTTTTTGATTGGTTAGGAAACATGACACTTCCTAGTCACCAAAAAAAATTCGACCATGTTGAAGTCCGTTTTAAAAATGGAAGAAAAGAATATTTTAAAAATTCTAAAAATTTATCAATGGCGATTGGGGCAACAATCGCTGTAGAAGCAAATTCTGGTCATGATATTGGTACTGTAACCTTAACAGGCGAACTTGTTAAAGTTCAAATGAATAAAAAAAAGGTTAAGATTGGTAGTGAAAATATTAAGCAAATTTACAGAATAGCTTCTCAAAAAGACATTGATATCTGGCAAGAAGCAAGAAATAAAGAGGCTGACATACAACGAAAAACAAGATTAATCATTTCTAGGACTGACTTAAAAATGAAACTTAGCGATGTTGAATTTCAAGGTGATGGAAAAAAAGCAATTTTTTATTACACAGCAGATGAACGTGTAGACTTTAGAATGTTAATTAGAGAAATGGCATCATCATTTAATATTCGTATTGAAATGAAACAAGTTGGAGCAAGGCAAGAAGCAGCTCGCTTGGGAGGAATTGGTTCTTGTGGTCGGGAATTATGTTGTTCTACATGGTTAACCGATTTTAGAGGTGTTAATACAAGCTCAGCAAGGTACCAACAATTATCTTTAAATCCTCAAAAATTATCAGGACAATGTGGCAAGCTAAAATGTTGTTTGAATTTCGAATTAGATACCTATGTAGATGCGCTTAAAAACTTCCCTAATACAGATACTTGGCTACAAACAAAACAAGGCGTAGCTATTTATCAAAAAATGGATATTTTTAACGGATGGGTTTGGTATGCATACAAAGATAACCCAGCAAACTGGCATAAACTAACTACAATACAGGCTACAGAAATAATAAAACTAAATAAAGAAGGTGAAAAACCTTTTGGACTTGAAGAGTATGCTGAGGAATTAATAGAAATCCCTAAAGAAAAAGTGTTTGCAAATGTTGTAGGTCAAGATAGCTTAACACGTTTTGATAAACCGAAAACAAAAAAACGAAGAAATAATAACCGAAATAAAAATCGCAATAACGCTAACCATAAAAGAACAACACTAAATAACAAGCAAAATAACCAACGTAAAACAAAACAAAATAATTCAAAACCTAAGCCAAATAATCTACAAAAACCTCAAAATAAAAACCGCAATACTCCTAACCGAAAAAAACCAAACCAAAATAGTCAAGATAAAGGCTCGCAAAATAATTCAAAACCTAAGCCAAATAATCTACAAAAAAATAAACCTAATAACAATGGATAAATTCTATAGTTTAATAATAGTTTTAATATTAATTAGCTCTTGTAACAACAGCTCTTTTCTTAGCGAATATAAACCCATAAATAAGAATAAATGGCATAAAGACTCTATTGTTATTGTTGATTTTAATATTAAAGATACACTATCAAATAATGCTGTTTATATTAATTTACGAAACAACAAAGATTATAACTTCAACAATATCTTCTTAATAGTAAGCGTTGATTATCCAAATAAAACCAAAGTAATCGATACCTTAGAATATAAAATGACCAACGAAAGAGGTGTTTTTTTAGGAACGGGTTTTACGGATATTAAAGAGAATAAATTAGAATTTAAAGACAGTACTATTTTCCCAACAAAAGGAATATATAAATTTAGTATTCAACAAGCCATGAGGATAAACGGAAATGAAGATGGGATTGAGTATTTAGAAGGAATTACTGATGTAGGAATCAAAATTGAAAAAAAATAATAGTTATGACAACTAATAAAAAAACTAAAACAACTAAAATACTTACGTGGATTTGGAGAATTTTCCTCATAGGCTTCGGATTTATATTTTTACTATTCTTTCTAACTTCATTGGGTTTGTTTGGGAAATTACCCACTTTTGAAGAATTAGAAAATCCTCAAAATGATTTAGCCTCTCAAGTAATATCCGAAGATGGAAAAACAATTGGTAAATATTTTAAGGAAAACAGAACACCAATAAAATTTAAAGAATTACCCGTAAATTTAGTTAATGCGTTAATAGCAACCGAAGATGTGCGTTATTTTGAACATTCAGGTATTGACATAAGAGGTACATTAAGAGCAGTCGCTTTTGCAGGAAAAAAAGGAGGTGCAAGTACAATAACACAACAATTAGCTAAATTATTATTTCATGAACGACCAGGTAATTTACCTGAACGCTTAATTCAAAAAGTACAAGAATGGATTATTGCAGTGCGTTTAGAAAAACAATACACCAAAGAAGAAATTATTGCCATGTACCTTAATAAAATGGATTTTTTAAACCATGCTATTGGTATTCGTTCTGCTTCAAGAATTTATTTTGGTAAAGAAGCAAAAGATTTAGATCAGATTGAATCTGCTGTAATTGTTGCAATGCTTAAAAACCCAAGACAATTTAATCCTAAAAGAAAAATTTCTAAGAAAAAAGCTTTTAAACGTAGAAATACAGTGTTAAATCAAATGGAAAAATATGGCTTTTTAACTGAGAAAGTTAGAGATTCGTTAAAAAAACAACCAACGGTTTTAAACTATTCACCAGAAGACACTAATGATGGAATGGCAACTTATTTTAGAGAATATCTACGTAAGTATCTGTTAAAATGGGTTAAAGATAACCCAAAAGCTGATGGAGAAACATATAATATTTATCGTGATGGTCTAAAAGTACATGTATCTATTGATTCTCGTATGCAAAAACATGCAGAAGATGCAATGAAACAGCACATGGCAAACCTTCAAAATGAATTTGATAAATACCAACAAACACGTTATAAAAAGATTAAAAAGAAGAAAGTATTTAATAACAAAATCCCTTTTGATAATGATTTAACTACTGATGATATAGATAAAATCATGAAACGTGCCATGAAAAATTCAAAAAGATGGCGTAGAATGAAGAAAAATAACGTTTCAGAAAAAGATATAAAAGATTCTTTTTTTAAGAAGACAGATATGAAAGTATTTTCTTGGAAAGGAGAAATTGATACCTTAATGACACCTTATGATTCTATAAGATATTACAAAGCATTCTTAAAAACAGGTATTTTATCTATAGAACCTCAAACAGGACACGTTAAGGCTTGGGTTGGCGGCATTAATCATAAACACTTTAAATGGGACGCTGTAAAACAACAAGAGCGTCAAGTAGGTTCTACCTTTAAACCATTTGTTTATGCTACGGCAATTAACCAATTAAAATACTCTCCTTGTAAAAAAATAGAAGACACTCCTTTTATTATGCCAAAAGGAAGATTCGGAATTCCTAAAGACTGGATTGTACACAATTCAGGTGATAAATATGGCGACCCAAGAACAATGAAAAATGCTCTAGCAAACTCTATAAATGTTATTTCTGCTAGATTAATTGATAGGGTTTCTCCGTCAAACGTAGTGAAGTTAGCTAGAAGTATGGGGATTAAAAGTAAAAACTTAGAGGCAAACCCTTCTATAGCACTTGGAGCAGTAGAATTATCTTTATATGAAATGGTTGGAGCTTTAAGTACATTTGTAAATAAAGGAATGCACATTACTCCAATAATGATTTTACGTATTGAAGATAAAAACGGAACAGTTTTAGAGAGCTTTACACCAAAATCAAATGAAGTAATGAGTGCCGAATCGGCTTATACTATTCTTAATTTAATGGAAGGTGTAACTAAAGCAGGAACTGGTATGCGATTACGAACAAGTGGTAAATATCCAAAAACAATTACTGGTCATCCATATAAATTCACCAATCCTATTGCTGGTAAAACGGGAACATCGCAAAATCAATCGGATGGTTGGTTTATGGGAATGGTGCCAAATTTAGCAACAGGAGTTTGGGTTGGAGCAGATGATAGATCTATCCATTTTCCTGATGTTACTCGTGGACAAGGAGCTTCAATGGCACTACCAATTTGGGCTTTATATTATAAAAATTTATATGCTGACAAGAGTTTAAAGGTAAGTGATAAAGAGTTTTCTAAACCTGTAAATTTAACGGTAGAGTTAGATTGTGATAAGGAAGATGAAAAAGCAACTGCAAAAGGTACTACAACCAAATCAAAAGAAGAAGAAGAAGAAGGTTTTGATGATGGTTTTTAATAATTAACTCAGCATCGTTATAGCTCGTTTCAATGCTTTAATGAAACCGTCAATTTCTTCTTTAGTATTGTAGAATGCAAATGATGCTCTAACAGTACCTGGTATATTAAAATGTTGCATAATTGGCTGTGTACAATGATGACCAGTTCTAACGGCATAACCTAACTTATCTACAATGCTTCCAATATCAAAAGGATGAATATCACCAACATTAAACGATATCACGCTCGCTTTGTTTTTAGCAGTTCCATAAATTACTAAGTCATCAATTTTTATAAGTTTTTGAGTAGCATATTGTAATAACTCATCTTCATATTTAGCAATGTTTTTTATGTCAATTTTTTGAATATAATCAATCGCTGCTCCAAAGGCAATTCCAGCAGCTATATTTGGTGTTCCTGCTTCAAATTTATGTGGTAAATCGGCATAAGTAGTTTTTTCAAAAGTTACTTGTTTTATCATTTCGCCACCGCCATGATATGGCTGTAATTTATTCAGCCATAATTCTTTTCCATAAAGAAAACCAATACCAGTTGGACCATACATTTTATGAGCCGAAACACAGTAAAAGTCACAGTCCAACGCTTGAAAATCTGCTTGAATATGAGGTGTTGCTTGTGCGCCATCAATTAAAACTGCCGCATTAACTTTATGCGCCTTAGTAATAATATCCTTTATTGGATTTATAGTTCCTAAAGCATTTGACACATGACTTACAGCAACAAGTTTTGTTTTGTTAGAGAGTAGTTTATCAAATTCCGAAATAATTAATTCTCCTTTTTTATTTATTGGAATTATTCTAAGCTCTGCTCCTGTTCTATTACATAACATTTGCCACGGAACTATATTAGAATGGTGTTCTAGATGAGAAATTATAATTTCATCACCTGCTTTTAAAAGCGAAGTAAAACTACTAGCGACTAAATTTATGCTTTCTGTTGTGCCTCTTGTAAATATTATTTCATGATTATATTTTGCATTAAAATAAACTTTAATTTTAGTACGTGTTTCTTCATAGGCCGTAGTTGCCAACTGGCTTAAAGTGTGAACACCTCTATGAATATTAGAGTTAATATCACTATAATAAGTGTTTAGAGAGTTGATAACTATTTGTGGTTTTTGACTGGTTGCTGCATTATCAAAATACACCAAAGGCTTACCGTTTACTTCTTGCTTTAAAATAGGAAAATCAGTTCTAATTTTTTTAATATCAATCATTTTTTCTTTGAATAAAATACAAATTCAAAAATACAATTAATTGGTTAAAACAATTCATAAAATATATGTAAATTTGGCATTGCTAAATCATATCATAAAGAATGGTATGATTATTGAAAAAGTTAAAACAAACAATCAACTATGTTAAAAAAAATACTATTATTCGGATTACTAATTTCATTTACTAATTTATTTTCACAGCACACTTTAACAGGTAAAATGAAGCCTGTAAAAAAATATTCTTGGGCTATTTTATATAAACTAGATGGTGTAAATCAAAAATATGTAAACAATACAACTATTGAAGCTGGAAAGTTTTCTTTAGAAATACCTAAAGGTTCCAAAACAGGTATGTATCGCTTTTTATATGATAACAAGAATAATAAATTTTTAGATTTCATCTATAATAATGAGGATGTTATAGTTGAATTTCATCCCGATTATCCTTCACAATTAGTGAAATATGATAAATCTGATGAGAATATTATTTTTCAAAAATATATAGATGAGGTTTCGGTTTTACAAAATAAATTAGACTCTATACAGGTAGTTTATTTCCAAACTAAAGATAAATCTCACGAAAAAAAATTAACTAAATTATATCAAACAGATGTAAAAACTTTAAATAAAACGCAACAAAAATTTGAAACTGAATCTAAAGATAAAATAGCTAATAATTTTATTGTTGCAAGTAAACGTTTTTATTCAGATAACTTAATTAAAGATGCCAATACTTATTTAAAAACCATTAAATCACATTATTTTGATAATGTAGATTTTACTAATCCTGTTTTATTAAAATCGTCATTATTGATTGATAGAGTAATGGATTTCGTTTTTTACCTTAACACTTCTAATGACCCTAAAAAATTATTAGAATTACGTAAAGAAAGTATCGTTCATGTATTATCTAAAGTTAAAGAACCAGCACTTAAAAAAGATGTAATAGAAGCACTCCTATATACTTTTGCGCAACAAGAAAATTTAGAAATGGTAGATTATATTTTAAAAAATCATTTCACAAAACTTCCAATCTCTTTACAAGATTATGAGTTTAAGCAAATGATTAAAGACATGCTTAAAACAACTATTGGTAACAAAGCACCAGAAATGGTTTGGAAAGATAAAGGTGTTACTAAAAATTTATACGGTTTAAAAAATAAAGAGAAGAAATATTATTTAGTGGTTTTTTGGAGCACAACTTGTGGTCATTGCTTAAAAGAGCTTCCTGTTTTACAAAAATTCTTAGAAGACAAACCAGAAATTCAAGTTGTTGCTGTAGCCTTAGAAAATAAAACATCAAAAATTAAATGGATTGATGAAAAGTATTATTATGAAGAATTTATACATGTTCTTGCTTTAAGCTCGGATGATGAAAATGTTTATCAAAGTAAGTTTGTAAAAGATTATGGTGTAAATGCAACGCCTAACTTCTTTTTATTAAATAGCGATAAAACAATCATTGCAAAACCTTATGATGTAAAAGAATTAAAAAAATTATATCCAACATTAAGTAAATAATAAAATATATAAGCTTAAATTTTGTGCATTATTTTTTCACATAACTGTTTATAAAAATAGTACTTTTGTAGTAATGCAAAAAGTACTATTTTTTTTATTTATTAGTGTCTACAGTTTCTCTCAGCAAAAGAATAATAATACTATTCGTCCAGAATTGATGCTTGGAAAATCAATTCCGTCATATAAATTATTAACTAGTATAAATCCACAATTTATTTTAGGATTGTCTTATGAGCATAAAAACAATGACCAATCAAGCGAATGGCAATCTATTTTAAATTACCCAACCACAGGAGTTGGTTTATATTATACCAACTACGGAACAAGTATAAAAGGTCAATCAGTTTCTTTAATTCCTTTTTTAGAATTTCATCCATTAAAAAATCATAAATGGAGTACAAAATTAGGTATGGGAATTTCCTATTTTGACACTAAATACCATATAACAAATAACCCAAACAATAAAGCTGTTAGTTCTGATTACACTTGGGCTGTTCAAGGGTTTGTCTACTATGACACACAACTAACAAAACATGATTTACGTTTAGGCTTAGGCGTTTTTCATCATTCAAATGGCCATACAAAATTACCTAATGAAGGGTTAAATTCTGCTCTGCTAAGTGTTTCTCATCAATTTAATTTATCCTCTAAAAAATTAGAAAATATCACGAAATCATTTGATAAAAATAGTATAAATAAGTTTGGAGATTATTTTTATAACTTTCGGTTAGGAAATGGAATTCAAGCCTTTTTAACCGAAGATAGTAAATTGAAGTCTGTTTATTCAGCATCGGCAACAGCAGGAATATTTTATAAAAATATTGTCAAATTAAGCTTTGGAGTTAATTATCGTTTTTATCAACATTATTATGATTTTATAGTCGATACTAATATCAGTCCTTATATTGAAAAACCATATTCAAATGCTTCAAATGTATATTTATCATTTGGAGCAGAATTGCTTTTAGGATATGTTGGAGTTGATTGGCAATCTGGTATAAACTTATATAAACCATTTTACAAAACGCACTTTAGTCTACAAAAATCACAAAAATTATATGATTATAAGAAACATATTTTAGGTAGATTAGGCTTGAAATTCTACGCTATAAACACTAAAAATAAACCGACTACTAATTTTTATCTTGCGGCACATATAAACTCAAATTTTGGTCAAGCAGATTTTAGCGAATTAAGTATTGGGTTTACACATAGAATTACAAAAAAAGAAAAAAACCATCATTTATAGCGTATTAAAATGAAACTATATATTGTACCAACACCAATAGGAAACCTTGAAGACATGACCTTTAGAGCTGTAAAAGTTTTAAAAGAAGTAGATTTGATTCTAGCAGAAGATACTAGAACTTCAGGGAAATTATTAAAACATTTTGATATTGCAACACCAATGCAAAGTCATCATATGCATAATGAGCATAAAACCGTTTCAAATATAATAGAGCGATTAAAAAATGGAGATACCATTGCTTTAATAAGCGATGCTGGAACTCCTGCAATTTCTGATCCTGGTTTTTTATTAACCAGAGCTTGTGTGAAAAATAATATTGAAATTGATTGTTTACCTGGCGCAACGGCTTTTGTACCTGCTTTAGTAAATAGTGCTTTGCCAAATGATAAATTTGTTTTCGAGGGTTTTCTACCTCCTAAAAAAGGAAGACAAACTAGATTGAAACTATTGGCCGAAGAAACTAGAACTATGATTTTTTATGTTTCTCCTCATAAATTAGTAAAAACACTACTACAATTCACTGAATATTTTGGCGAAGAAAGGCAAGTTTCTGTATCAAGAGAACTAACCAAGATGTACGAAGAAACTATTAGAGGTACAGTAGTCGAAGTTCTAAATCATTATCAAGAAAAAGCTCCAAAAGGAGAAATTGTTTTGATTGTTGCTGGTAAATAATACCAATTCTATTTCAAAATTCGATACTCAAAATTTCATCTATAATTTTTCTATTATTAGATAATCTTGGTATTTTATGTTGACCACCAAGTTTGCTTTTTGTTTTAAGCCATTGGTAAAATAGCCCCTTTTTTGCAATGGTTATTTTAGGAGTTTCTAAAGTAATATTTAAGTTACGTTTAGCTTCATAATCCGAATTTAAAGATTTTAGAGCGTTGTCTAAAATCTCAATAAAAAAATTAATATTGGTTGGTTTTTTAGAAAATTCAATAAGCCATTCATGTGCTCCTTTTTTATTTTCCGTCATAAATATTGGCGCAGCAGTATACTCTAGAATTTCAGAATTTGTTTGTTTACATGCTTTTTTAAGAGCCGTTTCTGCATTTTCAATAATAAGTT
Source organism: uncultured Flavobacteriaceae bacterium (assembly GCA_964403095.1). Taxonomy (GTDB): domain Bacteria; phylum Bacteroidota; class Bacteroidia; order Flavobacteriales; family Flavobacteriaceae; genus S010-17. Next base: position 10,487 of record CAYOFS010000040.1, read on the forward strand.
CTTCACCAAAAGCATTTATAAAATGTTTCGTTCTTCCTGTTACTTTAATTCGGTAAGGATTTAGCGAAGTAAATTTAATGGTATCTCCAATAATATATCGCCATAAACCAGCATTTGTTGTAATAACTAAAGCGTAGTTTTTATTTAAAATTACTTGCTCTAAAGGAATTGTTTTTGAATTTTCTCCATCAAAATCACACATGGGAATAAACTCATAAAAAATACCATAATCTAACATTATCAGCATTTCATCGGAGTAATTTCTATCTTGAATAGCAAAAAAACCTTCACTAGCATTATAGGTTTCATAATATTTAAAATCCTCTTTCGGAATAAGCTTTTTGTATTGCTCTTTATAGGGATTAAAATTAACGCCTCCATGAAAATACACCTCTAGATTTGGCCAAACTTCTAATATGTTTTTTTTACCCGTAACTTCTAAAACTCGGTTAAGCAAAACCAACATCCATGAAGGAACTCCTGCTAAATTTGTAATATCTTTATTGATTGTTTCTACAACAATTTTATCCATTTTAACTTCCCAATCACCTAACAAAGCTGTTTCCTGTTTAGGAGCAGAACTATAATCTGCCCAAAGTGGTAGGTTTTCAATAATTATTGCGGATAAATCACCAAAATAAGTGTCATTATCTTCATAAACCGAACTGCTTCCTCCAAGTCGTAAATTTTTACCCGAAAACATTTTAGAACTTTCATTATTACTTACATATAAACAAAGCATGTCTTTTACGGCTTTATAATGGCAATTCTCTAAAGAATCATCACTTATTGGTATGAATTTACTCTTAGCATTTGTTGTGCCTGATGATTTTGCAAACCATTTTATTTTTGTTGGCCAAAAAATATTTTGTTCTCCCTTTCTAGCTCTTTCAATTAAAGGCTCAAAGCTTTCATATTGTTGAAGTGGTACATTTTTAATAAAGTCAATATAATTATTGATGTTCTTAAAATTATATTTTAAACCAATCTCTGTCTGTTTAGCTGTCTGAATTAGACCTGCTAATAATTCATGTTGTACATCAATAGGGTATTTTAAAAACAAATCTATTTGATGCTTTCTTTTTTTTAAAAACCAAGAAATAAATGTATTTAATAAATGTATTTTCATGTGTTC
>CAYOFS010000040.1:11721-16081 GCA_964403095.1 uncultured Flavobacteriaceae bacterium
TTTTTTTTAAAAACCAAGAAATAAATGTATTTAATAAATGTATTTTCATGTGTTCGTTTTTATTGTTTAATTCGGAACATGGTGCATTCTATTAATCATCTCTCTTGAATGTCAAACTTGATAATTACGGGTAATTTATCTTTCACAAATTTAAGAAAATTTTTATTGTATTTTTGAAATGAAAATAATTTATAATAGCAGTAAAAATAATGGACATACAAAACGCACAAAAAACAGTAGATAATTGGATTAAAACTCATGGAGTTCGTTATTTTAATGAATTAACCAATATGGCTCAATTAACCGAAGAGGTTGGTGAAGTTGCACGTATTATTGCTCGAAGATATGGAGAACAATCGGAAAAAGAAAGTGATAAAAATAAAGATTTAGGAGAGGAATTAGCCGATGTTGTATTTGTAGTACTTTGCCTTGCCAATCAAACAGGAATTGATTTACAAGAGGCTTTTGATAAAAAATTAGATATCAAAACTGAACGTGATCATGATAGGCATCATAATAACGCTAAATTAAAAAAAAGATAAAGCCAAGAGAATTATTTCTCACCAACCAATAAAACAGTATCAGCTTTATCATAAAATAAAATTTGATTTTCTTTTATTTCGAATCGCCTAACCCTTGATAAAGTTTTCATATATGTACTTTCTATTTTTTGAAATTTAGCACAATACATTTTAGTTGCCATAAGTCTGCCAAAATTAATAGTATCGCCTTTGTGCGTAAATTCTCCTCCATACTGATTACAGCTGTTATTTCCTGAAATTTTATTTGTTTTAAAATCAAGTTTTATTGTTGGATTTTTTAGTAATTCATCCAAGCCTTCTATTTTAACAATAGTATATTCCATTATTTCTAAAACTTCTGGCTTTTGCTGATTTTTTGTTGATTTTTTTGCGCTATTACATGAAAGTAATACAAAAAATACAAGGCTTAGTGTGATAATTGCTGTTTTCATTTTTATTATTTTTTACGGTTAATTACATAATCCATCATTAAAATTAATGATTTTTTATAATCCGATTGAGGATATGTGTTTAATATTTCTAGAGCTTTTGCTTGATACGTTTTCATTTTTGAAGTAGTATATTCAATTCCTCCTTGTTGTTTTACAAAAGTAATAACTTGTTTAACTCGTTTTTTATCTTTATTGTGATTTTTTACAGAGTTTATTAACCATTTTTTGTCTTTATTAGAACAATTATTCAAAGCATAAATTAATGGTAAGGTCATTTTTTGTTCTTTAATATCTATTCCCGTTGGCTTTCCAATTTTATCATCGGTATAATCAAATAAATCATCTTTTATCTGAAATGCAATTCCGATAAGCTCTCCAAATTCACGCATTAAATCAACTTCTTCTTGCTTTGCTCCTACACTTGCAGCACCAATACCAGTACAAGCAGCAATTAAAGTTGCTGTTTTCTGACGAATAATATCAAAATAAATTTCTTCTGTAATATCTAATTTTCTGGCTTTTTCTATTTGTAAAAGTTCGCCTTCGCTCATTTCACGTACAGCGATAGAAATTAATTTTAATAAATCAAAATCATCATTATCAATAGATAAAAGTAATCCTTTAGACAGTAAAAAATCACCAACAAGAACAGCAATTTTATTTTTCCAAAGCGCATTTAACGAGAAAAAACCACGCCTTGTATTTGAATCATCAACTACATCATCGTGCACCAAAGTTGCAGTATGAATAAGTTCAATAACTGATGCTCCACGATAAGTTCGCTCGTTAAAATCACCATTTGAAACCATCTTAGCTACCAAAAACACAAACATTGGACGCATTTGCTTTCCTTTTCGTCTAACAATATAATGTGTTATTCTATTTAATAACGGAACATTAGAAACCATAGACTCTTTGAATTTCTCTTCAAAGAGTTCCATTTCTTGTTTTATTGGTTGTTTTATTTGTTCTACTATTTTCAAATTGTATTTATTGGTTTAACTGTAAAGTGCTTTTTAGTTTTAAAATATTTTTTATTTACAAAAAACCTTTCAGTCTTTCAATTATATGTGTGTTTTTATCTTCCGTAGCCATTGTTTTTAATAAGCTTAAGTGATTATCTTTAAATATAGGATTCTTCACCACACAATCAACTGCCTGAAAACGAACATACGAATTTTTCATTACTAAAGCAGCACCTATAAATTTATCAACTAAATCAAAAGTAGCCTTATCGGTAAAATCCGTTTTTACATTTTCAGAATTTAAAATCATTAAATATGTTAGAAAATCCTTGTTGCTATTTGCTGTTTTAACGGAATTTAATAAGCTTTCAAAAGGAACTTTTTTACTTAATTCAAAAACATTAGCAATTAAAGATAGTCTTTCTTCTTCTTCTCTTGCTTTTAAATATTTACCTGTAAAAACCAGTATTTCTTTAATGCTAGTTTCTTCTTTTACTACTTGCTTCTGCTGATTTTTATTTTCTTTTTTCGCCCAAGAATCTTTCAATGCAACGGTTCTATTAAAAACTAAATTTTCTGGAGTAGAATCAGTATCTACATTAAAATATCCCAAACGTTGAAATTGGAAATTATCACCAACTTTAACATTTTTTAAACTTGGTTCTACAAAAGCATTATCGATAATTGTTAAAGAATTTGGATTGATAAATTCAATAAAATCTTTATTTTTATGCGAGTCTGGTGCTTCATCTAAAAATAACCTGTCGTAAACTCTAACCTCAACTTTGACAGCATGCTTTATAGAAACCCAATGCAAAGTTCCTTTTACTCTTCGTTTACTAGCTTCTGTGCCACTTCCACTTAACGAATTTTCATCATAAGTACAATGCACTTCGGTTATATTACCATTTTCATCTTTTACAACGGAATTTGCTTTAATAATATAAGCGTTTTTTAATCGTACTTCGCCATTTAGTTTTAAACGGAAAAATTTCTTATTTGCTTCCTCTCTAAAATCTTCTTGCTCAATATAAATTTCTTTAGAAAAAGGCACATTTCTACTTCCTGAATTTTCTACATAATCATTATACGATGCTTCTATAAATTCTTCTTTGTCTTCTGGATAATTAGTAATAATCAATTTTAACGGATTTAAAACTGCCATTACTCTTGGTGCAGTTTTATTTAAATCGTCTTTTATGCAATGTTCTAGTAAGGCTACATCGGTTACATTTTCACGTTTTGAAATTCCTGATACTTCAGAAAAATTAACGATTGATTCTGGCGTATAACCTCTTCGGCGAAGACCAGAAATTGTTGGCATTCTTGGGTCGTCCCAACCAGTAACATAATTGCCTTCAACTAATTTAAGCAATTTACGCTTACTCATAATGGTATAACTTAAATTACGTCTTGCAAATTCACGTTGTTTTGGTCGTAATTTATTTGTATCTCTAATTTCATCTAAATACCAATCGTATAATTCTCTATGACTTTTAAATTCTAAAGTACAAATTGAATGCGAAATTTGTTCTAAATAATCCGATTCTCCATGTGTCCAATCATACATTGGATAAATTTTCCAAGTAGTTCCAGTTCTGTGATGTTCTTTATGCATTATTCTATACATAATTGGATCACGCATGTGCATATTTACATGTTCCATATCAATTTTAGCACGTAAAACACGAGAACCTTCTGGAGATTCACCTGATTTCATTTTTTCGAATAAGGTTAAATTTTCTTCTACACTTCTATTGCGGTAAGGACTATTTGTTCCAACTTCAGTTGGCGTTCCTTTTTGTTCTCTAATTTGTTCTGAAGTTTGATCATCAATATAAGCTTTGCCATCTTTTATCATATCAATAGCCCAATTATAAAGCGTGTCAAAATAATCGGATGAGTATAATTCCTTATCCCATTTAAAACCTAACCATTCAATGTCTTTTTTAATAGCATCTACATATTCTTGCTCTTCCTTTTCAGGATTTGTATCATCAAAACGTAAATTTACAGGTGCATTATATTTTAATCCTAATCCGAAATTAAGACAAATAGAAGCAGCATGTCCAATATGTAAATAACCGTTAGGTTCAGGAGGAAATCTAAAACGTAATTGTTTTTTGTCTAATCCGTTTTTTAAGTCTTCTTCTATAATATGCTCAATAAAATTGAGTGATTTTTTTTCTTCGCTCATAATAAATTATAATGAAATGCAAATTTAAGTAAAAAAGATAGAACATCAATTGTTCCACATCATTTAACCCTAATTATTCACAAATTTTCTATTACAAAGCTAAACTACCTGCTATAATTGAAAATGCTCGAAATTTATTTAACTCAAAATTTGGGATACAATTATTTCATTAAAAAACTTCTGTGCTTTCCAATTAGCTCACTCCTTTTTCATTATTTTTTAAAA
>CAYOFS010000041.1:0-15908 GCA_964403095.1 uncultured Flavobacteriaceae bacterium
TATTAACCATCTTTTTCTTTGTATGGTTAAATAATATTTTTGGATTAATTCCATTTTTCCCATTTGCAGCTAATGTAAGTGGTAACATTGCATTTACTTTAACTCTAGCCGTTATCGTATTTCTTGTAGTGAATATAAGTGGCAATAAAAATTACTGGAAACACATTTTTTGGATGCCAGGAGTGCCAGTACCAATGAAATTATTTCTTGCACCTATTGAAATAGTTGGGATGTTTGTAAAACCAATATCGTTAACTATACGTTTGTTTGCTAACATTACTGCAGGCCACATTATTGTATTAAGTTTAATTGGTTTAATATTTATTTTTAAATCAGTTGCAGTAGCACCTGTTTCTGTGTTGTTTACTTTATTCATTAGTATTATTGAATTATTAGTAGCCGCAGTACAAGCGTACATATTTACCATGTTGACCTCATTATATATTGGGTCGGCTATCGAAGAAGAACATTAATTATTAATTTTTAAATATTTTATTATGATTGGAATTGCCGCATTAGGTGCTGGATTAGCTGCGATAGGAGCTGGTTTAGGAATTGGAAAAATTGGTGGATCTGCAATGGATGCTATTGCTCGTCAACCAGAAATGCAAAGTAAAATACAGTCTACAGCTATTATCTTAGCGGCCTTAATTGAGGCAGTTGCGTTATTTGCAGTGGTTGTATCTTTATTATACAACGCATAAAGTTCAAAGGTAAGATGCAACGGTTGGTTGCACCTTACCTTTTTATTTAAAAAATATTAAATTAATAAAATAAAATATTATGGAAATAGTTACTCCTGCAATTGGACTTATTTTTTGGACAACACTTACCTTTGGTATCTTATATTTTTTACTAAAGAAAATGGCTTGGAAGCCAATATTAGACGCTGTAAGTGAAAGAGAAACATCAATCACAAACGCCTTAGCTGAAGCTGATAAAGCACGTCAAGAAATGTTAAATATTAAATCGGATAATGATAAAGTTTTAAAAGAAGCTAGAGCTGAAAGAGACGCATTATTAAAAGACGCTCGTGAAATAAAAGAATCAATGATTACCGAAGCTAAAGAAGAAGCACAAGCTATTGCTGATAAATCTATAGAACAAACAAAACAAGCCATAGCAAACGAAAAAGCTGCTGCCATGATTGATATTAAAAATCAAATGGGTGAATTATCAGTTAGCATTGCTGAAAAAGTAGTTAAAGGTGAATTGTCTGATAAAGACAAGCAATTAAAATTAATTGAGCAATTGCTTAATGATGTAACTTTAAACTAAGTAAGATGAATAGAGCTGCATTACGATACGCAAAAGCCGCACTTAGTTTAGCTACGGAAGCAAATAACACTAAAGAAATCAATAATGATATGTTATTGATAGCGTCAACAGTTGATGGAAGTAAAGAATTGCAAGCCTTTTTAAATAATCCAATATCTAAAGCAGATGATAAACTAAATGTTATTAACGGATTGTTTGGAACTAAAATAAACTCAGCTACTAATGGAGTTATTAAATTATTAGTAACTAATAGACGTTTTAATTTATTGCCAGATGTAGCAAAGCAATACACATTACTTTTTGATAAACTTCAAGGAGTTGATGTTGCAAAAGTTACAACAGCAATACCATTAACTAAGGAGTTAGAAGAGAAAGTTTTAGCTAAAGTAAAAGCATTAACCAATAGAGAAGTCCTTTTAGAAAATATTATAGACGAATCAATTATTGGAGGATTTATCTTACAAATTGGCGATAAACAATACAATGCAAGTATATCTGGAAAACTAGAAAGTTTGCGTAAAAATTTTAAAAAAAACGATTATAAAGTAAAAATATAAATAAGAAGTCAGTATTCAGTAGTTAGTATCTAATCTGACTGCCAACTGAAAACTGTCAACTGAACATTTAATAATTATGGCAACAATAAAACCAGCTGAAGTATCAGCAATTTTAAAAGAACAATTATCAAATTTTGATGGAGATTCATCATTAAACGAAGTAGGAAAAGTATTACAAGTAGGTGATGGTATTGCTCGTGTTTTCGGATTAGAAAATGTTGAGTATGGAGAACTAGTAGAATTTGACGGAGGTTTAGAAGGTATTGTACTAAATTTAGAAGAAGATAATGTTGGAGTGGTGCTTTTGGGTACATCAACAACTATTAAAGAAGGAACTTCGGTTAAACGTACAGAAAGAATTGCATCATTAAAAGTTGGTGATGGAATTGTTGGCCGTGTTGTAAATACACTTGGTTTGCCAATTGATGGTAAAGGACCAATTACAGGTAAAACTTATGAAATGCCTTTGGAACGTAAAGCGCCAGGAGTTATTTTTAGAGAGCCAGTAACTGAGCCATTACAAACAGGATTGAAGGCAGTAGATGCAATGATACCTGTTGGTAGAGGACAACGTGAACTTATTATTGGTGATAGGCAAACTGGAAAATCAACAGTTGCTATTGATACCATAATTAATCAAAAAGAATTTTACGATGCTGGAGAACCAGTATATTGTATATATGTTGCAATCGGTCAAAAAGCATCAACAGTTGCTGGGATTGTACAAATGTTAGAAGAAAAAGGAGCAATGGCTTATACTACAATTGTAGCAGCAAACGCATCAGATCCTGCAGCAATGCAAGTTTATGCACCATTTACTGGAGCTGCAATTGGAGAATACTTTAGAGATTTGGGTAAACCTGCATTAATTGTTTTTGACGATTTATCAAAACAAGCAGTAGCTTATCGTGAAATTTCTTTATTATTAAGACGTCCACCAGGACGTGAGGCATATCCTGGAGATGTGTTTTATTTACACTCTAGATTATTAGAAAGAGCTGCAAAAGTAGTAAACGATGATTCTATTGCTGCAAGAATGAACGATATGCCAAACTCTTTAAAAGGAATGATAAAAGGTGGAGGATCATTAACAGCCTTACCAATTATTGAAACTCAAGCAGGTGATGTGTCAGCATATATTCCAACAAACGTAATTTCGATTACTGATGGACAAATATTTTTAGATGGTGATTTATTTAATTCAGGTGTAAGACCAGCAATTAACGTAGGTATTTCAGTATCTCGTGTTGGAGGAAATGCACAGATTAAATCAATGAAAAAAGTATCAGGAACATTAAAATTAGATCAAGCACAATATAGAGAATTAGAAGCATTTGCTAAGTTTGGGTCTGATTTAGATTCGGCTACTTTAAATGTAATTGAAAAAGGAAAACGTAATGTGGAAATATTAAAACAAGCACAAAACGATCCAATGTCTGTTGAAAATCAAGTTGCAATTATCTATGCAGGTTCTAGAAACTTATTGAGAGATGTTCCTGTAAATAAAGTAAAAGAATTTGAAGTAGACTACATTGAATTCCTTAATGCGAAACATAAAGACGCATTAAATATTTTAAAATCAGGTAAATTAACCGATGATGTTACTGATATTCTTATCGATGTGGCTAAAGAAGTATCGGCAAAATATAATTAATAAAGTTGGTAGTTGTCAGTATTCAATTGCTAATTATCTAGTAGAACTGAACACTGACAATTGAACATCGAAAACTAAAAAATGGCAAACTTAAAAGAAATACGTAATAGAATTACCTCTATCGGTTCAACCATGAAGATTACGAGTGCTATGAAAATGGTATCTGCTTCTAAGTTGAAAAAGGCACAAGATGCTATTGCAGCTATGCGCCCTTATTCTGATAAATTAACTGAATTATTACAAAATTTAAGTGCAACTTTAGAAGGTGGTTTAGGTGGTGCTTTTACTACGGAAAGAGAAATCAATAAAGTTTTAATTATTGCAATAAATTCTAATAGAGGTTTATGTGGTGGTTTTAACTCTGCTATTGTTAAGAAAACAGTTTCTTTAATTGAAAACAAGTATCAAGATAAAGAAATTTCAATTATTGCAATTGGTAAAAAAGCAAATGATTTATTATCAAAAAAATATAATGTAATAGCAAACGAAAGTAAAGTTTTTGATAATTTTACATTTGAAAACGTAGCTAAGATTGCTCAAGGAATTATGAATAATTTTGCTGATGGTGATTTTGATAGAGTAGAATTAGTATATAATAAATTTAAAAATGCAGCTACTCAAATTGTTCAAGTAGAACAATATTTACCAATTGAGCAAAAAAAGACAAAGGATACTTCAAATTTAGATTATTTATTTGAACCATCAAAGCTAGAAATTGTAGAAGGTTTAATTCCTAAATCGTTAAAAATTCAATTATTCAAAGCCTTACGAGATTCATTTGCAGCAGAGCATGGAGCAAGAATGACTGCAATGCACAAAGCAACCGATAACGCATCTGAATTAAGAGATGATTTAAAATTAAAATATAACAAAGCAAGACAAGCAGCAATTACTGGTGAAATATTAGAAATAGTAGGTGGTTCAGAAGCATTGAACAACTAAAAAGGCTCTACTGCAAATTTAATTATAACGTGTTTAGAGTTAATTTTGTATAATATATTAAAAAAGTCAAAACAATAATGTTTTGACTTTTTTAATATATTTAACTCAGTATAAAAACAAAAAAATATTTGTACTTTTGCTTGAATAGATATAAAAAATGATAGATAAAATACACATAATAAAACAACGTTTTGATGAAGTATCTGATTTGATTATTCAGCCAGATATAATCATGGATCAAAAACGATATGTTAAATTAAATAAAGAATATAAAGATTTAAAAAACATTGTTGATAAAGGCGAAGAATATTTAGCCTTAGTTAGAAATAAAGAAGAAGCTAAAGAGATTATTGACGATGGTTCTGATGCTGAAATGGTAGAAATGGCTAAAATGGAAATCAATGAAGCAAAAGCTAAATTACCAAAACTTGAAGAAGAATTAAAACTTTTAATGGTACCAAAAGATCCCGAAGATGCTAAGAATGTAATTGTTGAAATTAGAGCAGGAACAGGTGGAGATGAAGCAAGTATTTTTGCTGGAGATTTATATAGAATGTATACTAAATTCGCATCAGATAAAAAATGGAAGGTAGAAATTGAAGACATAAGCGAAGGAACTTCAGGAGGTTTTAAAGAAATAGTATTTAGTCTTACAGGAAATAACGTTTACGGAACCATGAAATTTGAATCTGGAGTACATCGTGTACAACGTGTCCCTCAAACAGAAACACAAGGTAGAGTTCACACATCAGCAGCAACTGTAATGGTTTTGCCAGAAGCTGAAGAATTTGATGTAGAGGTGAAAAATAGCGATGTAAGAGTAGATTATTTTTGCTCTTCAGGTCCAGGAGGACAATCGGTTAATACCACATATTCAGCGGTGCGTTTAACACATATTCCATCAGGGATTGTAGCTCAATGTCAAGATCAAAAATCACAACATAAAAATAAGGATAAAGCCTTTAAAGTATTACGTTCACGTATCTATGAAATGGAATTACAAAAAAAGCTTGAAGCAGATTCAGCTAAACGTAATTCTTTAGTAGCATCAGGAGATAGAAGTGCGAAAATTAGAACATATAATTATGCGCAAGGTCGTGTTACAGATCATAGAATAGGACTTACATTATATGATTTAAGTAATATTATTAATGGAGATATTCATAAAATAGTATCAGCTTTAGAACTTGCTGAAAACACAGAAAAGTTAAAGCAAATGAATGCCGAACTTTAGAGCGCTAAGTTAGTAAATAGAGAACAATGAAAATAAAAGATATTACAAATTACCTTGAAGAATTAGCGCCATTGCAAGATGCCGAAGATTTTGATAATGTTGGTTTGTTAATTGGTGATGATCAAATTGATGTTACTAATATTTTAGTTTCACTAGACACTTTAGAGGTTACTATTGATGAGGCAATTAAGAAAAAATGTAATTTAATAGTGAGTTTTCACCCAATAATTTTTTCAGGATTAAAAAACCTTAACGGAAGTAATTATGTAGAACGAGTAGCTATAAAAGCCATCCAAAACAATATTGCTGTTTATTCAATGCACACAGCATTAGATAATTCATTTAATGGTGTTTCTGCTAAAATGTGTGAAGTTTTAGGATTAGAAAACAGACAATTCTTAATACCGAATTTAAAAAAAGAAATAGGAATGGGAATGTTAGCCGAATTTCCTTCCGCAATTAGTGAAAACGATTTTTTAAACTTATTAAAAGATAAATTCCATGCAAAAGGTGTCCGTTTTTCTAGTAAATTAGGGCGTAAAATTAAAAAAGTAGCAGTACTTGGCGGATCAGGTGCTTTTGCTATTGAAAATGCTATAAAACTAAAGGCAGATGCTTATGTATCAGCAGATTTTAAGTATCACGACTTTTTTAAAGCAGAAAAAGACATTTTATTAGTAGATATTGGTCATTATGAGAGTGAACAATTCACAAAAAACCTTTTAGTTGATTATCTTAACAAAAAAATTAGTAATTTTGCAGACGCTTTACGTAGAGGCAAAATATATTTATCAGAAAACAATACAAATCCAATTAATTATTTATAATGGCAAAAAATAAAGAAGTAACTGTTGAAGAAAAATTAAGAGCTTTATATGATTTACAGTTAATAGACTCTCGAATTGACGAAATCAAAAATACTCGTGGAGAACTTCCTCTAGAAATAGAAGACTTAGAAGATGATATTGCTGGATTAAATAAACGTTTAGACAATTTCAAAACTGAAATAGAAGATTTAAAAGGTGCAATTTCAGATAAAAAACAAGCTATTGAAGAGTCTAATAGTTTAATGAAAAAATATACAGAGCAGCAAAAAAACATTCGCAATAATAGAGAGTTTGACTCTTTATCTAAAGAAGTTGAATTTCAGGAGTTAGAAATTCAATTAGCCGAAAAGCACATTAAAGAATTTAAAGCTAAAATTGCTCATAAAGAAGAAGTAATTGATGGTTCTCTAAAAAAATTAACCAATTTAGATACACACTTAAAGCATAAAAAAGAAGAATTAGCTGAAATCATGAGTGAAACTGAAAAGGAAGAAGCAGTATTAAATAAGAAATCAGCTGAGTTTAGTAAATTAATTGAAGAACGTTTATTACAAGCTTATACTAGAATAAGAACAAATGTTCGTAATGGATTAGCAGTTGTACCTGTTGAAAGAGGAGCAGCAGCGGGATCTTATTTTACTATTCCTCCACAACGTCAAATGGAAATTGCAATGCGTAAGAAAATCATTATTGATGAGCATAGTGGTAGAATTTTAGTTGATATAGAACTTGCAACGGAAGAGAAACAAAAAATGGCAAAATTTATTTCGTAAATAAATTAAATATTTTACAATATAAAAAAGACTGTCCGTAAAAGGCAGTCTTTTTGTTTTGAATTTTTAGTTTGCTTAATACCAATTCAACATCAAAATACGCTATAAATTATTCATTTTTTCCTGTTTTTCGCCACTTATTTTAGGCATACAAACTATGCTTAAAATTCAAAGATTGAAAATATATATTTTAAATTCATTTAGCGTATTTTGAAATTAAATGGTATAACTCGAATGATAGGATAATACTAATACCATTACACTTTAAAATAAGTCAAATAAAATCGTTTCTTCTATCACTCTTTTTCTTTAAAAAAGACATCTATAAATATAAGATTGTGAATAGATTTTTATTTTATTAATCGTCTTCAGGAAAAGTAATGTGTTGGTATGCGCCAATATCCGAATTGCCAATTATTCTATCCATACCAATAATATCTTTCTGTAATAGGGTATTAGTTAAAACTGATGTGTCGGCCTGATTATTAGCAGCTGAATCATCACCAATAATGAGATTTATAATGTTATCTTCTGTGTTTTTTGTTTGGAAGAAATTTGGTTCATCATTAAATAAATTACTTTGGTAAAGAGTGGTATTAGTGAAATTGTATAATGGGTTATTTTCAAATTCGTTTGTAGTATCATTAAATTTAATCAAGCAATTTTTAAAATTGAAATTAAAAGTAGTGCTATTGTCAACTTTTTTAACAGAAAATTCCTTTTGCTGATTACCATAAATAATACAATTTGTAAAATTCACATCTAAATTACCTAAGTATATTGCAGATGCAGTTTCAAATGAATTATTAAGCATAAGTGTTGGATTTTGCCTACTAGAATTACTCCAGTAATTAGCGATAGTACAATGGTTAAATTCATAATTACCTCCTAAGGCAATAGAGATTGATGAATCTCCATTATTTGAAATAACACTATTATTTGCTGTTAACTTTGCATTTCTAGTAAATATACCAAAACTAGTAGTGTTGTAAATTTGAGTGTTATTTAAGCTTAATGTTTGTGTAGAATTATCCGAATCTACTAATAAGCCAATAGTTGCATTTTTTATGGTTGTATAATTAATTTCGGAATTTAAACTTCCTTCCATTAGCCAAATTGTTCCCCATTGTCCAGGGATTGTTGTATAACTGTCTTCTAATCTATCGCCTTGAAAAATAACTTGATTTTCTAATTCATCTGTAGTTGATAGTTCACCATTGACAATTAGCTTAGCTCCATTTTGGATAATAATACCTGAGTTTTGATGAAAGTGTAATCTTGATCCTGCTTCAATTGTAAGTGTTTTTCCAGATGGAACACCAACATAATTATAAATTAAATAAGGCTTGTCATTACTCCAAGTAGTATTTTGAGTAAGGTTAGTTCCTTTAAGCCCAATATCATTTCCTTCGGAGTCTTGCCCTAAAACTATTGTTTCATAAGTAAATCCTTCGTCAATTTGAGTTCTATTTGGTCTAATTAAATGTACATCTACAATTTGTGCTTCTAATGCTACTTTTTGTTCGTTATTTCCATTGTCAAATAAAACCTTATCTCTATACATAAATTCCGCATCGGTAACTTGATCAAAATCAACGGTTACTTCGGCAAAAACATAAATACTGTCTTTTGCTAAAACAATTACATCTTCAAAATCTTTACCCGAAACACCATCTACATTAAGTCTGTAAGATGAAGACATGCCTCTTTCTAAGCGAATGTTAGGAATACTAATATCATTATCACTATTGTTTTTTACAGTAAACTGATGTGTACTAGAACTAATATCATCAAATATGCGATTGAAAAAAATAGTATCTTTTGAAAAAACTAAGTTTCCGTTACTATTACTGGTTGTAAAATCTTTACGACACGAGCTTATGGTAAAGGTCAATAGTATGGTAATTATTATATATATGAGTTGTTTCATTAGTTTTGCATCTAGTTTGTTCTACTTAAATAAAACGAATCAAAATTTTATTTAGTATAAAAAATATTTGGTTAAAATTAATTACTTATCAACTAAATCAGTCTAAGATCTAAAAACGAAGGGTTCTAAAGTCTAATATCTATTTACGACTGTACTTAATTTCAAATAATTTATTCCATTTTTTACCAGTAACAAAAAGTCTGTCATTTTCTTTATCATAAGCAATTCCGTTAAGTACATTGTCTGGTCCACTTTGACCTGCTTTTTTTTGCAAACCGTTTAAGTCTAAAATCCCATCAATAGCACCATTTTTAGGGTCAACAATTAAAATGTAGTTTTTTTGCCAAACATTTGCAAAAATTTTTCCATTGATAAATTCAAGTTCGTTTAGTTTGGCAACCTTACGTTTGTTAGTATAAGTTTCAATAAAATATTCTTCTTTATATGTTTTAGGGTTTAAAAACCACATTCTCTCTGTACCGTCTGTTTTAATTAAGTGTGTATTGTTGTGTGTTAAACCCCAGCCTTCGGTGCTTTTTCCATAATTGAAGTTTTTTTCAAATTTAAAGTTTTCTAAATCATAAATAAAGCCTTTGTTTGCTTGCCAAGTTAGTTGAATTATTTTACCATCTTTGACAGTCATTCCTTCAGCAAAATATTTTGGTTCTAGATATATTTTTTCAAGTACTTTACCCGTTTTTAGTTGGACTTTTCTCAATGTAGATTCTTTACGTAATCCCGTACTTTCATATAAAAAACCATTTTCAAACGCAAGTCCTTGAGTAAAAGCATCGTGATCGTGAGGATATTCGTTTATAATTTCATAGTTGTAAGTAACAGGAGCTTTAGTGGCTAAATGTAAAACGGTATTAGTTACTTTTTTATTTTTATTTCCATTGTAAAAAACGATAGCAGAAATAATATGACTTCCTAGCCTTTTATTAGTTAAGTCAAAATTATTGTTTTTTGAAGATTTACTTCCATTAAGAGAATACAAAACAGAATCTATTGGCATTCCGTTTATTTCGGAAAGTTTTGCAGTGAATTTACCGTTTTCTTGTACTTGCTTTGGTGTTTCTAGTTTAAACTCATAATCCGATGAACATGATGTGAAAATTAGAATACTTACTATTATGATAATTAATTTATTCATTAGTTTAATTTTTGTGCAAATTAATACTTTATGTTTTAAGAATTGTTAATTAATTTATAAAACAACTTATGGTTATAGATTTTTTAAATTTGATTCTAAGGTTTCTATTCTTAATGCAGCATCAGACTCTTTCTTTCGTTCTATTTCTATAACCTTATCAGGTGCATTATTTACAAAGCGTTCATTTGAAAGTTTCTTTTGAACGGATTTTAAAAAGCCTTTTGTGTATTCTAATTCTTCTAATATTTTTATTTTTTCAGCTTCTACATCAATATCTTCTTCAAAAGGAATAAAATATTCATTTGCTTTAATTCTAAAAGTTATTGCATTGTCAATTTTACTATCTGTTTTATTTATTTGAGAAACATTGCATAGTTTCTTAATAATTACATCAAATTTAGTATTAACAGTTTCTTTTTGAGATACAAACAGCTCTAATTTGTCCTTAAATGAAATATTTTTTTCTTTACGTATTTTTCTAATTGCCGAAATTACTTCAGCGGTATAGTTAAACTCGTTTATTATTTCTTGGTTAAACGATTTTTTTTCAGGATATAATGCAATTATTAAGGCTTCTTCTTTAGTTCTATTATCAAATTTATGCCAAATTTCTTCTGTTAAAAAAGGCATAAAAGGGTGTAATATTTTCAAATTATTTTCAAACACTAAAATTACAGATTCAAAAGTTTTCTTATCGATTGGTTGTTGGTATTCTGGCTTAACCATCTCTAATAACCATGAGCAAAAATCGTCCCAAATTAGTTTGTAGGCTGTCATTAAGGCATCGGATAATCTGTACTTTGAAAAGTGATCTTCTATTTCGGCATAGGCAGATTGAAATTTGGCGTCAAACCATTCTAGAGCGATTTTACTTGATTCTGGCTGTTCAATGGAATTATCTATTTCCCAACCGCTAACTAGTCTATATGCATTAAAAATTTTATTGGAGAATGCTTTACCTTGCTGTAATTTAGATTCATCAAATAATAAATCATTTCCTGCGCCAGAGCTTAATAACATCATTCCCGCACGAACTGCATCGGCACTATAATCATCGATTAGTTTTAAGGCATCGGGCGAGTTTCCTAATGATTTTGACATTTTTCGTCCCTTTTGGTCACGAACAATTCCTGTAAAGTAAACATTTTCAAAAGGTTTTTCATTTCTAAACTCATAACCAGCAAAAATCATTCTGGCAACCCAGAAAAAAATAATATCTGGACCAGTTACTAAATCGTTTGTTGGATAGTAGTAGTTTATTTCTTCATTGTCAGGATTTCTAATTCCGTCAAAAACAGAAATTGGCCATAGCCAAGAAGAGAACCAAGTATCTAAAGCGTCTTTGTCTTGCTTTAAATTTTCTGTTTTTAAGTTTTGGTTTTCAGTCTTTTTAATCGCTAATTTTAAAGCTTCGTCAATGTTTTCGGCAACTACAAAATCTTCTTTTCCATCGCCATAAAAGTAAGCAGGTATTTGTTGTCCCCACCATAATTGACGGGAAACATTCCAGTCTCTAATGTTCTCTAACCAATGTCGATATGTGTTTTCGATTTTTTTAGGATATAATTTTATATCGCCATCATCTAAAACAGCTTTTAAAGCAGGTTTGACTAAATCTTCCATTTTTAAAAACCATTGATCTGAAAGTCTAGGTTCAATAACGGCTTTTGTTCTTTCGGAAACACCAACTTTATTGATGTGGTTTTCTGTTTTTGGTAAAGCACCAAGTTCTTCTAATTCTTTTGCAATTTCTTTTCTTACAACAAATCTGTTTTTGCCTTGATAGTGTAATCCAAAACTATTTAAGGTAGCATCTTCGTTAAGAATATCAATTACTTCAAGGTTGTGTTTGTCGCCTAAAGCTTTATCATTCATATCATGTGCAGGAGTCACTTTTAAACAACCTGTTCCAAATTCAAGATCAACATATTCATCTTCAATAATAGGTATTACACGGTTGCAAATTGGCACAATGGCTTTTTTGCCTTTTAAATGTGTGTAGCGTTCATCATTTGGATTGATACAAATAGCAGTATCGCCTAAAATAGTTTCAGGTCGAGTAGTAGCAACAGTTAAGACCTCATCACTACCTTCAATTTTATAATTTATATGATATAGTTTGCCGTTTTTTTCAACATATTCAACTTCTTCATCGGATAAAGTTGTTTTTGCTTCTGGATCCCAATTTACCATTCTAAATCCACGATAGATTAATCCTTTATTATATAGGTCAACAAAAGTTTTAATTACAGCTTCAGACATATCATCATCTAGAGTGAATTTTGTTCTATCCCAATCACACGATGCGCCTAATTTTTTAAGTTGTTCTAAAATAACGCCACCATATTGATTAGTCCAATCCCAAGCATGTTTTAAAAACTCATCACGTGTCAAGTCATTCTTATCGATTCCTTGTTCTTTCAATTTAGCAACAACCTTAGCTTCAGTAGCAATTGATGCATGGTCAGTACCAGGAACCCAACACGCATTTTTACCTTGTAATCTAGCTCTACGTATTAATACATCTTGAATGGTATTATTCAACATGTGTCCCATATGTAAAATACCAGTAACGTTTGGTGGAGGAATTACAATAGTATAAGGCTCTCTTTCATCTGGTGTAGATTGGAAGTATTTATTATCCATCCAATATTGGTACCATTTATCTTCTACTTCTTTTGCGTTATATTTTGCGGAATTACTCATTTTGGTATGCTATTTGTAATATAAAATTCAGTTATTAATTTGATTGTAGATTACTTTATTATTAAAACTTTCTACGAACTCACAAAAATACAAATATTTTAACTTTTATATATTAAAAAAAATACTAACTTTACACTTTTAAAAATCAATAAAATGAAGAAAATATTATCCTTAGTAACAATTTTAACTATTGCATTTTCAATGAATGCACAAGAGTTTACAATTAAAGCAGATCCAAATGCAGGTGTATTTGAATTTGAAACAGAAGTATTAGATTACGGAACTATTGCTCACAATTCTGATGGTAAGCGTGTTTTAAAATTTAAAAATATTGGCAAAGCGCCTATTATTATTTCAAGAGCTAAAGGAAGCTGCGGTTGTACAGTGCCAACAGTTCCTAAAAGACCAATTATGCCAGGAGAAACGGCAGAAATAGGAGTTAAATATTCTACAAATAGAGTAGGCTCGTTTTCAAAAACAATAACATTATATTCTAATGCATCTGAAAAAACAAAAACTTTAAAAGTTAAAGGTAAAGTTTTAGCAAAAAATGTAAAACCAAAAGAGTCTTTAGAAAAGCCAAAAAGCCTTATGTCTACAAAATAATATTGTGTTAAGGTAAAATTAAAATAAAAGCACTCTAATAGGGTGCTTTTTTTAATAAATTTATTGATGATAAACATTCATAACTATAAGCTAAATATTTTAATAAAGAGTTCTTATTAATGTGCCACGTTCCGAATTAAACAATAAAAACGAGCAAATATGAAATTATACATAACAATTTTTTTATTTTTCACAACGATTTTAATCTTTTCTCAAAAAGATAAAGCGTATTCAATAATGACTTTTGAGCAAACGACCATTGATTATGGGGAAGTCACACCCGAATCAAGTGGGAGACGATCATTTAAGTTTACCAATACAGGTACTATTCCTTTAATTATTCAAAAAGTTAAAGGAAGCTGTGGCTGTGTAGTGTTAAAGTTTCCTAAAAAGCCAATCATGCCAAATGAGAAAGCAAGTATTGATATTGTGTATAATGTGTTGAAAGTTGGTAGAATTTCTAGAACTGTAACCGTTATTGCAAATACTAAAAAACCGATTACGGTATTGAAAATTAAAGGAAGAGTACTTAAGCCTAAAAAAAAGAATGATTAATATTGCATTAATTAATCATAATGATTCCTTTACATTTAATGTAGTTGAAGTACTGCGTAAAATAGGATTGTCTAAGCTTACTGTAATTAATTATGGAGACCTTAATTTAATAGAATTACAGAAATTTGATAAGATTATTCTTTCTCCTGGACCTTGTTTGCCGCAAGATTATCCTAAGACATTTGAGATTATCAAAACATTTTATAAAACAAAACATATTTTAGGAATTTGCTTAGGGCATCAGGCAATTTGTTCCTTTTTTGGAGCTGAATTATATAATATTAATGATGTTGTTCATGGCGTTGATAAAGAAATAATAATAATAAATAACAGCTTACTTTTTAAAGGTATTCCAAAGAAAACAACTGTAGGTCTGTATCATTCTTGGGCGATAAGTAATACTAATTTTACAGATGATTTAACAGTCTTGGCAAGAACTAATGATGAAATGATAATGAGTGTAAAGCATAAAAAGTATAATGTGTTTGGAATTCAATTTCATCCAGAATCTTTTTTGACTATTCATGGAGAACAGATGCTTGAAAATTTTATTAAGTTGTAATGGATATAGAATTATTTAAACATAAAGTAAATAAATATACTAAGGCAAAAACTCCCTTTCTATTTGTAATCGACTTTGAAAAAGAAAAACCTTTTGTTTGTAAATTAAGCGATTTAGAAAAAGAAAACATTTTTTATTCAATAAAAGGTAAAGGTAATTTAGAGAATGATTTAAAAACAAATGTAATTCCGTTAAATATTAAACCTATTTCTAAAAATGACTATACAAAGGCATTTAATATAGTTAAAAAAAATATACTTTTGGGTAATTCATACCTTACAAACCTTACTTTTCCAACTCGTATTGAAACAGATGTGAATTTGAAAACAATAATTAAAAAAGCAAAAGCGGATTATAAATTATTTTTTAAAGAGGAGTTTATTTCGTTTTCCCCAGAAAGTTTTATTCAGATAAAAGATAATAAAATTTTTACTTTTCCTATGAAAGGTACTATTGATGCATCGATAAAAGATGCTAAAGAAACATTAATAAACGATAAAAAAGAAACGTATGAGCATAATACAATTGTTGATTTAATGCGAAATGATTTAGCTATGATTTCGACTAATGTTGAAATTAATCGTTTTAGATTTGTTGATGAAATTAAAACACAAAAAGGAAGTATCTTACAAGTAAGTTCAGAAATTAAAGGAGAGTTGAAAAATAATTGGAAAAATAACTTTGCCGATTTGCTATTAAAAATCCTTCCAGCAGGTTCGATTAGTGGAGCACCAAAAGAAAAAACAATAGAAATTATTCAGCAATCTGAAAATCAAAAAAGAGGTTATTACACAGGTGTTTTTGGTGTTTTTGATGGTGAGAATGTAGATAGTGCTGTATTAATTAGGTATATTGAAAAACAAAAAAACAAATTTAGTTATCGTTCAGGAGGAGGAATTACGTCAAAAAGCGAATTGGATTTTGAATACAATGAGTTGTTGCAGAAGATATATATTCCTATTTAATGAAATTTGATTCGTGAAAATCTTGAAGTGTTAAAAGGGTAATTTGTTAAAGTGTTTATTTGGAAAAAGGGTAATATTTTTGGTTATGTTGCGGAATAATGTATATTTTATTATAGTTCTAAAAGCATTCAGAATATTTTTAGAAAAGCACAACAAAAATCAGGTG
>CAYOFS010000042.1:0-15392 GCA_964403095.1 uncultured Flavobacteriaceae bacterium
AAAATCCTTTGGAAAGCCTTCTAAACAGCAATCTTTGAACAATAAAAGCCTTAATTTAATATTAAATCTACGTTTTTATTGTCCAAATCTCACTATTTATAAGGCTTCTTTGATGTAAGTTTAGGTCGAACTCAGGTTATTAATGCTGTCCATATTTGTATCATAACGGCGTTTTGACTTGTGCCAATAAATAATTTTATGTGTAGAAGTTGTTTTATGTCTCTAAAAAATATTTCAATATCCCAACGACTCTTGTAAAGTTCGCTTATGTTCTTGTACAAGTTTTTTGAAAATTGAACGATCTAATTTTCCGTTTCTCGTCACTTAAAATTCAAAGATTAAAAAACAAAAAAATATTTTAAATTCATTTAGCGTATTTTGAAATTAAATAGGTATAAAAACAACCTTTCAATCATTTCACTATTTCACCATTTCAACCCTTAAAACATGTGTGAATATAGAAATCCGTACATGTATAGCTTAAAAAAATCACTTTTATTCTAAAAATATTTATATGTTGCAAAATATTAATAACAAATAGATTTTCAAATTTAAGAAAGTTTCTTCCTTGTGGGAAAAACCGATAACAGAGAACAAAAAAAAATTTATTATCATGAAAACAACTTTTACATTTATTGCAGTATTATTTATAACATTAGCTGCATTTGCACAATTTCCTGAAGATTTTCAAGGCACTACTTTCCCTCCTACTGGTTGGCAAATTTTAGCTGGAGACAATGGACTTGGCACAGTAGAGACATGGACGTTAGAAGGCGGTCCAAACTATTATGCAAGAATTATTTATGAAGACGTTACTGATGGCTCTCAAGCAGAAGACTGGTTGGTATCACCACAATTTACAGTTGATGCAAGTACTCCTTATTTTGTTTTTCAAAATGCTATATTTAACTCTACTGATTATGGTTCAACTTTAACCGTAAGAGTGTCTACCATATCTCAAACAACACATGCGGACTTTACCATAGTTGATACTCAAACAGAAACCGATATTTATATAGCAGCAGGAAATGCAACACAAAGTTTTGCTGGTCATTCAGTAGATTTATCTGCTTATGCTGGACAAACAATATACGTTGCCATAGTTTGGTCTAATGATGATGGGGATGTATTAGCTATTGATAATATTGATATGGTTGCAGGTCTTCCTGATGCCGTTATAAATCCAAGCCCTGCAGATAATGTATTAGATGTTGTAATTGATACTACTGATGTTAATTCGGTAACTGTAACTTGGCAAGCAGCTACAACAGGAGCAACTCCATCATCTTACGATGTTTATTTTGGAACTGATGAAAATAATTTGGGTGCTTTAGGTTTTACAAACGATACAACATTACGTTTAACACAAATGTTATTTAATACTACATATTACTGGAAAATTGTTGCTAAGAATGGTTTTGGTGAAGCTTTGAATTCTACAATTTGGGAATTTACAACTGGACCAGAATACACGCCGCAAAGTATTTTCTTTGATGATTTTAATGACCAAGATGTAAGCGATTGGACACTAATCGATGCAGATAATGATGGTAATAATTGGGCAGACCAATTTGTAATTAATCATCAAGGAAACCCATTAACACCAGTTTCTTTAATATCAAGATCTTGGGCAACTAACCCATTAACTCCAAACAATTGGGCTATTTCACCAGTAGTTGATTTATCTTCTATTACAGGGAATATCCATTTAAAATATAAAACTAAAGTTTCTGCAAATGCATTTGATAATGAAAAATATGGAGTTTATATTGGTACGGCAAGTGATATCGCTTCTTTAATGAATGCGCCTATTTCTCTAGTTGAAACTTTAGGTGTTCCTGAAGATTCTGGTTTATCGGTAAATCACACAATAGATATTTCTTCAATGGCTGGAGAATCACAAGTACATGTAGCATTTAGGCATTTTGATGTTACAAATCAAGACTGGATTAGTATTGATGATGTTGAAATTGTTAGTTATAGTGTTGCATCAACAAATAATCAAAATATGATTAGTAATGTATCTATATTTCCAACCATCGTTACAAATTATTTTACAATAAAAAGTGATGGCGTTAATGAATTAAAAAATTTCACTATATTTGACGCAAACGGAAGGGAATTAATTACAAAAAACCTATCAGATTTACAACATTTTATGAATATTGATGTTTCAAATTTATCTTCTGGAGTTTATTTTATTGAAATAAATGCAGTTAGTGGTAAGTTAATCAGAAAAATAATTAAAAAGTAGATAATGTATAAATTTATTAAACAATCTTTATTATTATTGTTAATTTTAACAACTACACTAATTTGGTCTCAAAAAGAGATTAAAAGAGTTGTTGATAAAAAGATACATATTCCTCAAGCGTTAATTGATGGAATTAAAGATAATCATTTTTTAAATACTATAAATCTTACTAAGAGAAATCAAACAAGTGTAACGCAATTAACGAATGATAATATTGATGATCATGAATTACATGCTGCAATTAATCCAACTAATCAAGATAATATTATTGTTGGTTGGATGAATTTTGATTCGTCTAATACAACCATGCCGTTGGTTTTTAAATTATTCTACACAACAGATATGTGCAATACTTGGCAAACATCAACTATCGATTTTGTACCGCATAATCTAGCTTCAAATGAACTTTTAAATGGCGGTGGAGATCCTGTAATTGCATTTGATTATAATGGAAATGCTTACATTTCATGGATTTATACCATAATTAGAATTATAAGTTCAGATCCAGTTGAAGTGGAATTAGATATGTATTTAACCTATGCTAAATCAACAGATAATGGAGCAACTTGGGTAAGAGCTCCTAATAATGAAGACTATATTTCTAGTGGTGTAATAAGTTATGATATTCCACATATTACAGGTGTTGTTTCGGGTAATTTTCCAGATAAACAATGGATGGCAGTACAGCCAGGAACCAATGATCTTTTTTGTTCTTTAACGGAATTTAATCCTTCAGGAAATTATAATACAGGAATTGATACATGGGGAATTAGAAGAAAACCAAATAATCAAACAATATTTGAACCTAAAGTATTAGTACCGCCAACAGGTACAGTTTGGGCAAGTTTAGGAACTTTAGCGTTTAATAGTAATGGTGATATACATGCCGTTTATCCATACTATCCTGCTTTTCCTAATCCACCATTACAAAAATTAGTACATGTAGTATCTACCGATAATGGTTTAACTTATTCTACCCCAAATTTTATTGCCGATGTAGATGTTACCAATTTTCAAGGTGTTGGTCAAACTAATAATACTTTAACAGGAATGTATAATAGATTATATCCTGCTTCTCACTTAGCGATAGATAATTCTGGAGGTATTTATGATGGTAGAATTTATACAGTTTGGAATACAAACGACCCAAATAGAAATAAAAGAGTTGAAGTATTACTATCATATTCTGATGATAATGGTAGTACTTGGTCAACACCTGCAAATGTTTATGATGATGATCGTAATTATGGTTTTCAACATAGACCTTCAATTTTTGTAAATGATAATGGTGATTTAATACTTTCATGGTATGATAATCGAGATCACTCCATTCCAAACGTGTATAGAAATGATTATTATATTGCCGTTTCAACCGATGGAAGTCAAACTTTCTCTGAACTAAAAGCTACCTCAACACCATTAGATTACAATGGTGCAACCAATGGGTTTAATAATAATATTGGTGAATATTATCAAGTTGTTGCTAGTGATGATACTATTGTTGCTTTTTACACCAATTATGATGGGAATGATACAGAAATTTATTACAAAAAAGTAGCAATTAATGAAGTACTAAGTATAGATGATTCGGCTCCAATAACAGATAAAGTATCTTTTGAATTAAAAAACAATCCTGTTAATGATGAATTTACATTAGTGATTAACGCTAAAGAGCATTTAACAATGGAAGTACTTATTTACAGTATAAATGGAAAACTAGTTAAGCAATTTGATAAACGTATTACGTCTATTGGAGCTACAACCGAAACATATACTATTAACTCTTTAAATAAAAACACTTATTTTGTTAATATCAAAACACCTTTTGGTGACTTTACAAAGAAACTAATTAAAAACTAACAACTTTACTATTATGAAAACAACCACCATAACTATACTACTGTTATTACTATTAATTTCAGTTACGATTAAAGCTCAGGATTTTGATTCTGAAGCAGGACTTTTTATAGGAGCAACATCTATGCAATCTGATTATGGAGAGAAAGGTCATTTTAATAGTAGTTATGGTAACCTTGGATTTGGTATAGGTGCTGTTTATTATATAAGCTTTAATTCTAATATTGGAAAGTGGAATGATAAATCACAGCAGCTTAAAGAACATTTGAGGCTAAAAGCAGAAGTGTCTTATATGAAGACTGGCTTAATACATAGAGGCGCTTATACCGAAGGAACAAGCGCTCAAACATTATTGTATAATGCTATGAAAGGCACAAGTACAACTATTAATTATGGTTTTCAATTAGAATACACAATATTTAATAAATCCGATGATCATCGTTTTGAACCATATGTTAGTCTTGGTTTGTTAGGAAATTCTAATACTCCAGAATTAGAATCTGGATTAGGAAATATAGAAACAGATCCAAATTTAATACCGACTGTATATAATAACGGTGTTTTCTTAGAAAAGACTAATTCTTCATCAGTAATATTTGGAGCAGGAGCTAGAATTAAATCTAGTGATCTTAATAACAAAAATTCTATTTTAATTGATTTTAGATGGCAACGTTTTGATTCTGATATTATAGAAGGCTTAAAACCAACTCTTGATGCAAACGAAAATAAAGACTACCTTTTATTTCTAAGTATAGGTTATGTATTTAGTTTAAACTAACATTTAAGAAAAGGTCTTCTAGTTTTAATTTTATAGGTTCTAATGTTATTTTAAATAAGTATTAAAATAATTGTATCTTTATGAAACAATTATACTGCTATGCTTGAAAAACTCCAACCCGAAAATATTTTATTTTTAGATATTGAAACAGTACCCGAATTTGAAAATTTCTCTAATTTATCAGATGAAATGCAAACTCTTTTCGCTAAAAAAACTCAATATCAACGTAAAGAGGAGTTTACAGCAAAACAATTTTATGAACGAGCAGGAATTTGGGCAGAATTTGGTAAAATAGTATGTATATCCGTTGGTTTTTTCTCATCGTTTACAAAAGAAAGAACTTTTAGAATAAAATCTTTTTTTGATACTAGTGAAAAACAATTACTAATAGATTTTAAAAATTTACTTGTAGAACACTTCTCAAAACCAAACAAGTTATTATGCGCACACAATGGAAAGGAGTTTGATTTTCCATATATAGCAAGGCGAATGATAATAAACCAAATAAAGTTACCAGAAAAATTAAATTTATTTGGTAAAAAACCTTGGGAAATAGCACATATTGATACCTTAGATTTGTGGAAATTTGGCGATTATAAACATTACACATCGCTTAGTTTACTAACTAATATTTTAAATATACCAACACCAAAAGATGATATTGATGGTAGTCAAGTTGCTGAAGTTTACTACAAAGAAAAAAACTTAAAACGTATTGTTAAATATTGTGAAAAAGACACCTTAGCTGTAGTTCAATTATTATTGCGTTTTAGTAATTTAGAATTATTAAATCAGGAAGAAATAGTAATTATATAATCTATTTTTTTAATAATTAATTACTTCTCCAAAAATAAGGAGTTAGAATAATTAGCACAGTAAATAATTCCAATCTACCTAAGAGCATTAAAAAAGCAGCCCACCATTTACCAATACTAGGCAGGGAATCATAATTATTTACAGGGCTTAAAGCTCCAAATGAAGGACCAACATTCCCTAAACTAGAAGCTGCAGTACCAAGTGAAGTTGTAAAGTCTAATCCCATTAATGCAAATACAGCAGCACCAACACCAAAAGTTACTATATATAAAATAAAAAACGCCATAATATTAAATACAATTTCTTTAGTAACCGATTTGTTATTAAAACGTACAGGAATTATAGCGTGCGGATGTATAGTTCTTTTAAATTCTAAAAAAGAATTTTTTATCATAATTATATGCCTAACTATTTTTACGCCTCCAGCAGTAGAACCAGCAGAAGCACCAAAAAACATTAATATAAAAAACACAATAGATAAAAAAGGTGTCCATATTGTAAAATCAGCTGTTACAAAACCTGTAGTTGTAATTACAGCAATTACTTGAAATAATGCATGTCTAAAACTACTCTCAGCATGTCCTAAAACCATTGGATGAGCAATTAATTGTGTACTAGTTGGATTGACAGAAACATTAGCAAAATAATATATAATTACCGATGCAATAAGTGTAGTAATAAGCACAATAAGTACGTAAAATTTAAACTCTTCATCTTTTAATACTTTAGAAGTTTTACCTTTTAAAGCAAAGTAACTTAACACAAAATTCATTCCCGCAATAAACATAAAAACAATAATAATATATTGTATTAACGGATTGTCATTCCAATAAGCAACACTTGTATTTTTAGTTGAAAAACCACCAGTCGATAAAGTACACATAGCGTGATTAATAGCGTCAAAAACGGTCATTCCTGCTGCTTTTAATAAAACGGCTTGAGTTAAAGTAAAGCCTAAATAAATATACCAAAGACGTTTTGCAGTATCTGTAATTCTTGGGTGTAATTTATCTGCACTTGGACCTGGAGCTTCGGCGGCAAAAAGTTGCATTCCTCCAATACCAAGTAAAGGTAAAATAGCAATTGCAAGCACAATAATCCCCATACCACCAATCCAATGTGTCATGCTACGCCAAAACAATATACTTTTCGGCATAGATTCGATGTTATTTAATATAGACGCTCCTGTTGTAGTATAACCGCTCATAGTTTCAAAAAAAGCATTCGTAAAAACGGGTATAGTTTGGGTGAATAAATAAGGAAAAGTACCTGTTAAAGTTAAAAAAATCCAACCCATTGTTACAATGAGATATCCTTCTTTTTTCTTAATCTGTTTTGTGAAGTCTTTGGTTGCATAACGCATTAATAAACCGATACTAATAGTTAAAATTCCTGCAATACTAACATTTATAAAAGCATTGTCTTTGTAAAGTAAACCAACAAGAGCAGATAGTAACATAAAACCGCCATTGAAGAGCATTAAAACGCCCATCATTTGAAATATTATTTTATAGTTTATTTTATTCACAAAGTAACTTCTTAATTAATCAAATAATTTTTCCATATGTTTAATGGTATTTGGAACACAGCAAATAAGCACTTTATCATCCGTTTTTATTTGAAAACCTCCAAGAACAATTAATCCTTTTCCATTTCTTATAACTCCTGCGATAGTGGATCCTACTGGGATATTTAGATTTTTTATTGGTTTTTGAGTTATTTTTGAATTTTTTTTCACATTAAACTCTAATATTTCTGCATTGATATTATTTAGTTTAGCAATTTCAAGAACTTCACCTTTACGTGTATAGCGAAATATACTATTTGCTGCCAACAATTTCTTATTGATTAAAGTATCAATTCCAATATTTTGGGAGAGTTTAAAGTAATCAATATTCTCTACTAAAGCGATGGTTTTTTTAACTCCTTTTGATTTTGCAACCAAACAAGTCATAATGTTGGTTTCACTTCTTCCAGATAAAGCAAGAAAAGCATCCATATCTTCTACGTTTTCTTCTTGGAGTAATTCCACATCACGTCCGTCGCCAACAACAACTAAAGCCTTAGGTAATTCATCGGCTAATAAAAAGGCTTTTTCTTTATTATTTTCAATTAATTTAACATTGAATTTTAAATCACATAATAATTTCGCAGTGCTAACAGCTACACTACCACCACCAAGTATCATAACATTTTTAATAGTAGTTTTAGATATTCCTGAAAGTTTATATAGTTCGTCAACACCTTCTTTAGTGGTCATAAAATAGACTTGGTCGTTTTCTTTAAACACATCGTTTCCACGAGGAATTATAGCTTGTTGCGAGTTTTTATGTTGAATAGCAATAGGCATAAAATGAATACCCGAAAATAAACCAGCCGCATCTTTTACACTCATACCAATAAATGGTGCTTTTTTAGATAAAACAATTCCCATCATGGTTAATTCTCCATTTTCAAATTCATGGGTATCGTTAAAAGCAGCCTGATTAAGTAATAATTTTATTTCGTTTGTAGCTAATTCTTCGGTAGAAATAAGTTCATCAATACCTAGTTCTTTAAAATTTATTTTATCTTTTTTATCGATAAATTCGGTATTACTAATTCTAGCAATAGTTCTTTTAGCACCTAAACGTTTTGATAAAACACAAATAGTAATGTTAGTAGTTTCGTTAGCAGTAACAGCAATAAGTAAATCTATTTTTTTAATATCAGAATCTTCTAAAAGCGCTATTGATGTAGCGTTTCCGTACTTTGTACTAATATCTAATCGTGTATTAGCATAGGCTAATTTATCTTTATCTAAATCAATTAATGTGATATCGTGTTTTTCATAAGAAAGAAGTTTTGCTAAGTGAAAGCCAACTTCTCCTGCTCCTGCAATAAGAATCTTCATTTTAAAAAATTAAAAATACTAGTGCAAAAATACTGTTTTTTAAAATAAATATAGTTTTGTGTAAGTATTAATTTACGTTACTAAAAGTAAAATAATTGATATATGTAGCTTTTATTTTGTATAATTAAACAAATAACTAATGTATATTTAGACTGTAATTTATAGAAAGCTTAGAGTTTAAGGTATTACCTTAAAATCGCAAGTGTTTCCTGCTGACAAAGCCAAACTGCACACTATTGTTGGGGATGCTCGGTTTTCGATACTCACCATAACTAATGCTATGTTTGTGTGTCTCAAATCTGCGCTACACCAACACTAGCATACATTTTGACTTCTCGCTACGAAAACACTTACGGATTTAAGGTATTAAATCAAAAAAATATTGCTTAATAGGCTTTGAAGTGTTATATTTGCAAACTTGAAAAAAAGACGAAATAGATTCGTTTAAACTTTTCAAACAATTGAAAATTAAAACAATTACGATTTAAAATAAAAAAATCATGCAAAACAAAGGAACAGTTAGACTATTTGCCATTATTTTTGGATTAATATGTTTGTACTATTTATCATTTACTTGGGTTAAAGGTAATGTAGAAAGTAAAGCCGCTAAAATTGAAGATAAAGTTGAGAGAAAACAATTTTTAGATTCTTTAAATGTTAATTATGGAGTTGCAAACTTCACTTATAATGATATTAAAGAGAGATCAATAAATCTTGGTTTAGACCTTAAAG
Organism: uncultured Flavobacteriaceae bacterium; assembly: GCA_964403095.1. GTDB lineage: Bacteria > Bacteroidota > Bacteroidia > Flavobacteriales > Flavobacteriaceae > S010-17. Next base: position 9,331 of record CAYOFS010000042.1, read on the forward strand.
GAGGTATTAATGCTACTTTAGAGATATCGGTAAAAGATATTTTAAAAGGCTTAGCTAATAACACTAAAGAACCTACTTTTAATCAAGCATTAGTGAAAGCTAGTGAAATGCAAAAAGATGATAATGCAGCCTATTTTGATTTATTTATCAAAGCTTTTGACGAAGTTAGTCAAGGTAAAATAAAACTAAGCGACCCAAAAATATTTGGTACTAAAGCTTTAAGTGATAAGATTAACTTTAAAATGACTAATGAAGAAATCGCACCTGTTTTAAGAGATCAGGTAGATGCTTCAATTGGAACTGCTTTTAAAGTATTACGTAATCGTATTGACCGTTTTGGTGTAACACAACCTAATATTCAACGTATTGGTGAAACAGGTAGAATTTTAATTGAATTACCTGGAGCAAAAGATATTAATCGTGTAAAAACACTTTTAACAGGTACGGCAAAATTACAATTTTGGGAAGTCTATACTAATCAAGAAGTCTTTAGTTTTTTATTACAAGCTAATCAAAAATTAGCTACAATTGTTAAACCAGAAGATATTGCTAAAAATAAAATAGCAAAAGAAACTGATAGTACTAAAGTAGATGCTGTAGATAAATTATTAGATGGAGAAAAGGATAAAGAAACTTTAAAAGCTGAAAACCCATTATTTTCACTTTTATCATTAAATCAAAGTCAAGCAAGTGCTGTTTTAGGTTCTGCTTTACAAAGTAATACAGATAAAATTGATTCTTATTTAGCTAAGAAAGAAGTTAGAGCTTTATTGCCATCAGAATTAAGATACGCAAAATTTGTATGGGATCTTCCTGCACAAGGTAGTGATGTAGTTAATTTATATGCCTTAAGAGGTAATCGTGATGGTGTTGCACCAATTGAAGGAGATGTAATATCTGAAGCTAGTCAAGTATTTTCACAGTTTAGTTCTAATCCTGAAATTAGCATGACTATGAAAGGTGCTGCTACTAAGAAATGGGCAAAAATGACTGAAAATAATGTTGGTAAATTTGTAGCAGTTGTTTTAGATAACTCTGTTTATACTGCGCCAAGGGTAGATGGTAAAATACCAAACGGAAGAACATCTATCTCAGGTCAATTTTCTATTGAAGAAGCACAAGATGTTGCAAATGCATTGCAATCGGGTAAATTACCAGCTGCAGCGAATATTATACAAGCAGAAATTGTTGGGCCATCTTTAGGTCAAGAAGCAATTGATAGTGGTGTAATGTCATTTATGTTAGCCTTAGCATTAATTTTATTATGGATGATTTTCTATTATGGTAAAGCAGGTATTTTTACCGATATTGCCTTAATTGTAAATATGTTATTTGTATTTGGTGTGCTTACTGCTTTTGGAGCTGTATTAACACTTCCTGGTATTGCAGGTATTATACTTACAATTGGTATGGCAGTTGATGCAAACGTACTTATTTATGAAAGAATTAAAGAAGAATTATCGGGTGGTAAAACTTTAAAAGAAGCTGTAGCCGATGGTTATAAACATTCATTACCTTCTATTTTAGATGCAAATATTACTACTTTCTTAACAGGTTTAGTATTATTCTCATTTGGTTCTGGACCAATTAAAGGTTTTGCCTATACCTTAATGGTAGGTATTGCTACGTCATTATTCTCTGCTATTTATGTATCACGCTTGTTAATAGACTGGTATATTGGTAAAGGAAATAAGTTAACATTCAATACAAGTATTACTAAAAACTGGTTTAAAAACATTGATATTGATTTCTTGAAAAAGAGAAAACTTACATATATACTTTCTGGAGCTTTAATACTAACTGGTTTAGTATCATTGTTAACACAAGGTTTAAATTATGGAGTTGATTTTAAAGGTGGTAGAACTTACACCGTACGTTTTGCACAACCAACAAATTCATCTGATGTAGCTTCTACATTAAAAGATGCCTTTGGTGGTTCTTTACCAGATGTTAAAACTTATGGTTCTTCAAACCAATTAAAAATTACTACAAATTACAGAATTGAAGATACCGATATTAAAGTAGATGATGAAATTCAAGAAATTTTATTCAAAAATTTACAAACATATCTTCCAACAGGAACAAAACTAGAAAACTTTAAAGTAGGCTCTCAAGAACAAACAGTTGGTATTATGGAAACCATGCAAGTTGGACCAACTATTGCCGATGATATTAAAACAGATGCTCTTTGGGCAGTAATAGGATCTCTATTTATTGTATTTATGTATATACTATTCCGTTTTAGAAAATGGCAATTTAGTTTAGGTGCAGTATTAGCAGTATTCCATGATGTTTTAATCGTATTAGGAATATTCTCTTTATTACATAAATGGTTACCATTTGAAGAAATAAACCAATCGTTTATTGCGGCAATATTAACAGTAGTTGGATATTCATTGAATGATACAGTAGTAATTTTTGATAGAATTAGAGAATTTGCTAAAGATCATGATAATTGGGTTTTAAGCAAAATTGTAAACAAGGCATTAAGTAGCACGTTAGGTAGAACAATAAATACATCGTTAACTACATTAGTAACCTTATTAGCAATCTTTATTTTTGGAGGTGATTCTATTAAAGGATTTATGTTTGCTATGATTATTGGTGTATTAGTTGGAACATACTCTTCACTTTTTGTAGCGACACCAATTATGTACGATACAGTAATGAAAGGTTCTAAAACATTAAAAAAAGAAACTAAAAAAGAGGATTAATAAAAAAACCCGCTTATATATTTTAACATAAGACCTTTCAGAAATTTTACTGAAAGGTTTTATGCTTTAAAAATAAAATATAATGACAAAAAAAAGTATTAAAGTACACGATAAATATTTCAAAAAATACATCAAGAAAAAACAAATAGCCAAGGTTGTTAAAAACCTAGCAAAAGATGTAAAAACAGATTTACCAAAAGGCGAAGTACCAATATTTATTGGTATTTTAAATGGCTCTTTTATGTTTGCAGCCGACTTTATTAGGAATTATAAAGGCGAATGTGAAGTTAGTTTTGTTAAACTAGCATCGTATGAAGGTACAAAATCTGTTGGCAAAGTAAGACAACTTGTTGGAATTAACGAAAACCTAAAAGGAAGAACAGTTATTATACTAGAAGATATTATAGATACAGGTAATACACTTGCCGAAATTTATGAAATCTTTAGAAAACAACAAGTAAAACAATTAAAAATTGTAACTTTATTCTTTAAACCAGATGTGTTTACAAAAGGATTACCAATAGATTATATAGGAATGTCAATTCCAGATAAATTTATTATTGGTTATGGATTAGATTATGACGGTTACGCAAGAAATTTAGCAGATATATATCAACTAACAACACAAAAAATGACAAATATTGTATTATTTGGTCCTCCAGGAGCAGGAAAAGGAACTCAAGCCGAACGCTTAAAAGAAAAATATAACTTAGTCCACATCTCAACTGGTGATGTATTTAGGTTTAATATTAAAAACAATACAGAATTAGGAATACTTGCCAAAACTTTTATGGATAAAGGCGACTTAGTTCCAGATGAGATAACAATAAATATGCTTAAAGCCGAAGTAGAAAAAAATGTAAATGCTAACGGAGTTATATTTGATGGTTTTCCAAGAACAGAATCTCAAGCAAAAGCACTAGATGAGTTTTTAACTGAAAAAGGACAAGTGATAAACGGAATGGTAGCCTTAGAGGTAAAAGAAGATTTATTAGTAGCTCGTTTATTAAAAAGAGGAGAAACTAGTGGGCGACCAGATGATCAAGACGAAGATAAAATACGTAATCGTTTTAATGAATATGAGACAAAAACAGCTATTTTAAAAGACTATTATCAAGCACAAGGCAAATATTACGGAGTAAACGGCGTAGGTTCTATTGAAGATATTACAAGGCGTTTAAGTAAGGTTTTTAATAAATTGTAAAAGATTGTTAAATTGTTTTTTTGTGGAAGTGTTGAATCGTAAGATATAATCTCTATCAGAAAATTATTTTTAATACAGAAGTATAATTTTTGTTCTTCGTGGTCAACAATTTCTTTATACAAAAAAACAAATCCACATTTAAATAATAAATATGACTGAAGGAAATTTTGTAGATTATATAAAAATATGGGCATCTTCTGGAAATGGAGGTAAAGGATCTGTACATTTACACAGAGAGAAATATGTAGATAAAGGTGGTCCAGATGGTGGTGATGGCGGTCGTGGCGGACATATTATAGTTCGTGCAAATAAAGAAATGTGGACACTTTATCATCTAAAATTTAAGCAGCACTTTAGAGCTGTTGAAGGTAATGGAGGCTCAAAAAGTAGATCAACAGGTAAAGATGGAACCGATATTTATATTGATGTACCATTAGGAACAATAATTAGAGATGGTGAAACAGACGAAAAACTTTTTGAAGTAACCGAACATGGCGAAGAAGTTATTTTATTAGAAGGAGGAAAAGGTGGTCGTGGAAACTGGCACTTTAAATCTTCTACCAATCAAACACCACGTTATGCACAACCAGGAATTGATGGGCAAGAAGCTTGGTTTAGATTAGAACTTAAAATCTTAGCTGATGTTGGTCTAGTTGGTTTCCCAAATGCAGGAAAATCTACTTTATTAGCAGCAATAACATCGGCAAAACCAAAAATAGCCGATTATGCTTTTACAACCCTAAAACCAAATTTAGGTATTGTAAAATATCGTGATTTTAGATCATTTGTAATGGCAGATATTCCAGGTATTATTGAAGGAGCAGCCGAAGGAAAAGGTTTAGGACATCGTTTTTTAAGACATATAGAACGTAACTCTACCTTATTATTTTTAATTCCAGCTGATAGTGATGATATTCAAAATGAATATGAAATACTATTAAACGAGCTTAGAAAACACAACCCTGAATTAATTGATAAACAACGACTATTAGCTATCTCAAAATCAGATATGCTTGATGATGAATTAAAAGAAGAAATAGAAAAAGAACTACCACAAGATGTAGAACATATATTTATTTCATCTATTACACAACAAGGTATAATAGAACTTAAAGATAAACTTTGGGAAATGTTACAGTAATACCAAATGATAATTAATTTTAAATTTTTTGTTCAAGGCACTTCACTTTGATTAAAGCATCAAACCTGTTTAACTGAGTCTTTATTGGTAATAGTATTTTATTTTACAGTATATTTTTGTACCAAAATTTCAGTTGGAATGTGAAGAGTAAAACTTAGTTAAATACTAACCTAAAGCATTAAATATATACTTTATTATTCTTCATTTTTACTTGGAATACAAGCCGTAAAAGAAATTATGATTCTGATAAAATATAACCATAACTTAATAAAATGTTATTTTTTTTCGTTAAAGTTGGCTCTAGTTTAAAATAGGTATTAATTTTTAAATTCTCTCAAAACAGGTAAGGCTTTATTATCAAAGTCAAATAATGCTTGATTTTCCTAAAGGGTAGCATTTGTAGATTGATTTCCTTTTCAAGCAATTAATTCGGCTCACCAATAACAAAATCCTATTCCATTTTCTATTTCTTTGGTTAGTGTTTTAATTTCTTTAATGAATTTTCTCTGTCCTTCAATTGTTGCTGGATATTCAGGTAAAATCAGTTGTTCGTCTAAACCTACAATGTTATTTGTCCAATCATTCCATTCGAGTGTAAAAGGGTAGGCTGTTTCAGCAATCAAAATTCTCTTATTATGGGTTTCACTTAAATATTGCATTTTGGGTTTTAAGGTTATTTAAAGATTTTCCGTGCCATTTTGGATAATAAGATAAACCAATAATATCATAATCTAAAACACTCACTTGATTAAAAAACCAATCAGAGTTTTCAATACCAGCAAAATGTAAAATTATTTCAGTATCATTTGTATTTGTTCTTACTGCTAAAATTGCCGTATCCATTAGTTCTTTAAATTGCTGAAAGTTGTTTGAAATATGTCCATACGGATGAAGAAATCCGGGTTCATTACCAATCTGAATATAATCGTGCTTTCCAAAGCCTCAATCTAATAACCTGAGTTCGATATAAAATTCGTTTACAGTTTAGATGAATTTTTTCATA
>CAYOFS010000043.1:0-15106 GCA_964403095.1 uncultured Flavobacteriaceae bacterium
TGAAATAGAATTGGTATTTATTGTTTTACTGTGGTGTTTTTATAATTAAACAAGTAGTCAATATCAAATTCTTTCACTTCTCCTAGTTTTTTTAGAGCGTTCATTTTAATATCTTTTTTGTTTCCAATAACTAAGGTAGTGTATTTGCTTCCTTGTACATTGTTTTTGAAAAAACCAACCATGTCTTCCATTGTCATATTTTCTACTTCTTTATATATTTTTTCACGTATATCGTAATCAATACCTCTGTCTTGTAATCTTTGATAAGACCAAAAGATATTAGATTTATTTATACGTTCAGATGCAATTTTTTTTAGTGTAGCATTTTTAGCAGCGTCAAATTGTTTTTGAGCTTCAGGCATATTATTCATTAAGTTTAGCATTGCGTCTATTGCTTGAGGTAATTTATTTGCCTGAGTACCAACATAAGCATATAGAACATCTTCTTTTCCTTTTTTACTAGCATTTGAATAACCCGAAAAAGCAGAATACGCTAAAGATTTAGATTCTCTTATTTCTTGAAAAACAATAGATGATAATCCTCCGCCAAAATAGTTGTTAAATACCTGTGATACTGCAAGATTATCAGGATTAAATACGTCTTTTTTTGCTATAAAAATCAATTCTGATTGTACCATATCAAAATCAACAAAATTAACTTTTTTTCCAGTTGCTATTTTTGTGTATTCTTTAGGTTCAGGATAATCTTTTAATTCGTTTGGAACTTTATGTAATTTATTTAAAGCCTTTTTTGCTGATGCTAAATCTTTTCCGTAATAAAAAATACGCTGTTTATAGTTTTTCAAATCCTTAACGATATTTACCAATTCACTTGGGTTTATTTTAGCTAACTCATCGGCATTATAAATATCTCTTAATCTAGAATCTTTTCCATAAAGACCATAATTATATAAGCCATTCCATAATATATTACCTTTTTGAGTTTTACCATTATTTCGGTCTTTAAGTGTTTTTGCTACATATTTATCAAAAGTTTCTTGATGGGCAACAGCATTTGACCATAAATTTTCGAGTAATTCTAATCCTTTATATAGGTTGTCTTTAATTCCTGAAATATAAACATAAGAGCGATCGCTTCCTGCATTGACGCCATATTCAATACCTAATTTATAAAATTCTTTTTTTAATTCTTCGGGAGAAAATTCATTAGTTCCTAAATAGTCTAAATACCCAACGGCTAAAGCTAATTTTTTATTATGGTCTTTACCCATATCAAAAATAATATTCAAATTAAAAAGATCATTTGATTTGTTATTAATTGATGATAGTTCAATTCCGTTATCAAGATTAGATTTATTGATTTCATTTTTATAATCTATAAAAAGAGGTTTTATTTCATCTGATTTTAATTGATTAAACATTTTAATAAATTCCGATTGTTTCTCTCTGTTTAAGTTTATAGGCGTTATTCCTGGGTTTGCTACTTTGGCAATGTTTTTATCTTCACCTTTACGTTTATAAGTTACAACATAATTGTCTTTATAAAACCTATTAGCAAAATCCATTATTTCTTGCTTGGTTATTTTACGTAAATCATCAATAAAACTTACTTTGTCTTTCCAATCTCTATGGTGAATAAATGCGTTGTAATATGTAGATGCTAAAGAAGTACTGCGTTCATAGCGTTTGGTTTCACTTAGTTTTAGATCATTAATTACGGCTTCTAAAAGCCAGTTGTCAAATTCTCCTTTTTTTAACTTATCAATTTGAGATAATAATAAAGTTTTAACTTCGTCTAAGCTTTGTCCGTCTTTTGGAGATCCAGAAAAAACATGCCAACCATAATCATTCATAAAAGTAGGAGAGGATCCAGCTCGTTGTACTTTACTACTTTGATTAAGGTTTAAATCAATTAGACCTGCATTTCCATTTGCTAAAATCATATCAGTCATTGTTAGTAATTTTTCATCTTCACTTCCAACACCATTTGATCTATATGCCATTGTGATTGATTCAGATGTTGGTCCAAAAACTTCTTTTGTAATTATCTTTGTAATAGCGGTTTCTTTTGGTAATGTTGGATGTATTACTTCTTTACGTTCTAATTTACCAAAAGTACTATCAATATCTTTTATTGTTTGGTCAAAATTAATATCGCCAACTAAAACCATAGCCATATTGTTAGGTACATAATACTTGTTAAAGTAATTATGAATATCTACCATAGAAGGGTTTTTCAAATGTTCGGCAGTACCAATAGTTGATTGCTGTCCGTAAGGATGTGTTGGGAATAAACCGTCTAACATTGCAGCATATCGTTTTCTATAATCATTATCTTGTCCGCGATTAAATTCTTCAAAAACAGCTTCTAATTCTGTATGAAATAAACGCAAAACTAATTCGCCAAAACGCTCTTTTTCTAAGGTTAGCCATTTTTTAAGCTCATTTGCAGGAATTTTATTTTTATAAACAGTCTCTTCAAACCAAGTGTGCGCATTTGTTCCTGTAGCACCTAATGAGCTTGTCATTTTGTCGTACTCATTTGCAACAGAATAATTAGATGCTTCAAGTGAAACTTTATCAATTTCTTTATAGATAGCAACTTTTTTATCTTGATTTGGCTCAGCTCTCATTTTTTCATATAAATCAGATATTTTGGATAAGTATGTTTTTTCTTTTTCCCAATTATGAGTTCCCATTTTACTAGTTCCTTTAAAAACCATGTGTTCTAAGTAGTGCGCAAGACCTGTAGATTCTTTTGGGTCATAAATTGAACCAGCCCTAACAGCAATATATGTTTGTATTTTTGGTTCATCGGTGTTTTTACTTAGGTACACTTTTAATCCGTTATCTAAAGTGTAAAGACGTAAACCAGTTGGGTCATTCTCTACGGTTTCATAAGAAAAACCGTTAGTGTCTTTTTGAGATTTTTTATGGTAATTTTTTGAGGTATTACTTGTGTCTTTACAATTGTATAGTGAAAAAGCAATAAATAAGATAGGTAAGATTAGTTTTAATTTCATGGTTTTATTTTTTAGTAGTAGATTTTTAAACTATAGTTGTAAACGTTATATATGGTGTTTTATTGTAATTTTTTTGATAAAAAAATCACTTAAAATAGTCACTTACAGGTAGTTTAATATTTTTTTAAGTAAATAATAATTTTATTCTTTTATAAGTCTTTTAAATGTAGTATTTTGATTAGCATCAACTATTTTAATTAAGTATATACCTTTATTTAGTTTAGCTATCTTTATTTTATTAGGGTTCTTGTTATTGCTTAAAATTAATTTACCTAGATAATTATAGATTAATACTTGTTTTATATTGGTATTTGATTCTATTATAAATGATTTTTTTGCAGGATTTGGATAAATTTTAATATTAGAAAAATCAATATCATTTACACTTGCGGTATTGTAACAGGTCCAAGATAAATCATCAAAAATTACACGGTCATTTGAACTACTACCTGAAGTTAATTCAAATGAAATAGTAACACTATTTTCAATGTTAATATTAGGAATAGTTGTTGTTTGCACAGTTGCATCATAAGGTATTGTACCAATAATAGTATTGTTAACCAGTACATTATATGTTCCGCTACTTCCTCCAAACACACGTTGTGTTGTTACGGTTAAGGAGCTAATTCCTTGAGAAGTTGTTGGAGCAGTTAAGATACCGTTTCTTAAAGTAATTGCTCTATTATTTATAGATTGATCTGTTCTGGCACTTGTAGCGCTCCAAGACAAGCCATTATCTCCATTCCAAGTTCTGTTACTATATGAACCACTATTACTAGGGATTAATTCAAAAGTTTCGGTAGTACAAGTAGAGCCTGTTGTGCTTCCAGCTGTAGTAGTTTCACAAGCTTGATTACTAAAATTTGAAGTGTTTCCCGCGGCATCTTTTGCTTTTATAGTAAAGCAATAGTTTGTGGTTGCATTTAATCCATCAGCAATAAAACTTGTAGTTACTGCATTATATGTTAAAGTACCATCTCTATAAATATCATACGATGTAACGTTAATATTGTCTGTTGAAGCCGTCCAAGATAACTGAATGCTATTCCCAGTAGGATTTGAAGCTACTAAGGTTGTTGGAGTAGTAGGGTTTTGATTATCTGGAGTTGGATCCCAAATCATAGCAACATATTCAGGGTGATTAATAAAAGGGTTTGCATTATCTTGGTAATCATAAGCTTCATTATTCCTGTCAATCTCACGCTGACTTACTGGGTCTTGATTATGCCATTGAACCAACATATCTATATACCAATCTTGAAATACTTGATTAGAAGTTCCGTTTAAAACAGCACTAGCAAGACTATTTCCTTGCCAAGAATCAATATGGTTTTCGTATCGTGTTGCTACATACAAATAACTACGGGCAACATCACCTTTAAATTCGTCTATTGGTTCAAATACAGTTCCATTATAACCTGTAGTTGAACAATTTCCTCGTTTTGATCCATTTTGAGTTGGGTTTGTGATATTACTAGGAGCGGAGTCTAAATTTCCTACTTCAGCTAAAGGGAAACTACTTCTAAAGCCATTTACTTTTCCATCTGTAGGCACAACATGGTGAATATCACTTTTTATAAAACCTTTAATAGTTGAACTTGCAGAAGCAAACCAACTTTGTGGGAATAAATGCTCTCTATTGTAGCAATCGCCTTCGGTTGTATAATTTCCACAAGTTTGATTATTGTTAAATAAAAAATTGTAAGGATCATTTCCTATTGGATTTTCAGAATAAATATCAAGCACACTACCATCATTTTCATAATAATTATCCACATCAGTATTTTGATAGCCGTTATGTAAATTATTATATCCACGATTAATATGACCATTAGAAATAATATTGCTTAACTCCGTTTTTAAAGCGTAACCTGTTAAACCATTAGCAGAGTTGTAATAATTTGTAGGTACTTGAGCGACTATAATAATATTGGTTATTAATAGGACTATAATTAATATTTTCTTCATGTTTTTTATTTTATTGATTTATAACACTGCCAATCGAAGACTATAAACTGAAAATTGTTAATCGAATATAACTAAATAGTTCTTTCTAAAAGCGCCATGTAAAATCCATCATAACCAGATTTTTCAGGGGAAACTTTGATTTCATTCACAAAAGAAAATTCTTTATTATTTTTTAAGAATTTAGCTACTTGATCTTCATTTTCCGATGGAAATATAGAGCATGTTGCATAAACTAATTTTCCGCCAACTTTTACAAGTTTAGAGTAGTTTTCAAGAATTTCGGCTTGCGTATTTTTTATATTTTGGATAAACTCAGGTTTTAACTTCCATTTTGAGTCGGGATTTCTTTTTAAAACACCTAAACCAGTACATGGAGCATCAATTAAAACTCTATCGGCTGTTCCTTTAAGTTTTTTAATAGTTTTAGAGCTTTCAATAGCTCTCGTTTCTATATTATGTGCACCATTTCGTTTTGCTCTTCGCTTAAGTTCTTTTAATTTATTTGCATAAATATCTAAAGCAATAATTTGTCCTTTATTATTCATTAAAGCTGCTAAATGTAATGATTTTCCTCCAGCTCCAGCGCATGTGTCAATTACACGCATACCTTCTTTGACTTCTAAAAATGGAGCGACAAGTTGCGAAGAGGCGTCTTGCACCTCAAAATGACCATTTCTAAAAGCTTCGGTTGTGAAAACATTTTTACGCTCTACTAACTCTAAAGCATTTGGATAATTTTTTAGAATAATGGTTTCAACTTCTTCGGCTAATAAATCTTTTTGTAATTTTATTTTATTCGTTTTTAGTGAATTTACACGTAAAATAACTTTAGCAGGCTGATTTAAAGCATGAATTTCTTTATCCCAATCTTTACCAATTTCTTTTAATCCTAGTTCATCAAGCCAATCTGGAATTGATTCTTTAAATTTTCTAATTTTTGACAATTCATCAAATCGACCTTTGATTTTTCTAACGGGTGTATCAATAAACTGATTCCAATCTGGTAATTGATAGCCTTTTAAAACAGCAAATACAGCAAAATTTTTCCATAAATTCTCAGCGGTATAGTGTTCTTTTGTTCCAGCAATCTCATTGTAAAGTCGTTTCCAACGAACCATTTCGTAAATGGTTTCGGCTATGAATTTACGATCTCTTGAACCCCAACGTTTATCACGTTTTAATACTTTTTCTACTACTTTTGAAGCGTATCTTTCATCATTAAATATTAGTTTTAACGAGTCTATTACTGCAAATACAAGTGTTCTATGTAATCTTTTATCTTTCAATTATTTTAATTTAAGTAAGTATACAAAAGTAATACTTATTAGTGATTAATTAAGGCTTACATACTTTTTCTTCCGAAATATCGTTAGGTTGCAGTCTTAATTCGTGTATACCATACAAACCTTCTGTTTTAAGAATTCGGTTGGCTTCTTTTATAATTTCCGATTTTCTGTGGTCGCTCTGCATTGTTAACATTGCCTCTCCATATACTTTGCTATACGAATTGTTGTTTAAAGTAGAATCTGCCGCATTTCCTATAATTACCTCTCTACCTTTTCCTTTTATGATTTTGCGAAGAATACGTGTTGCTTCTTCATTCAATTCAATGCCTGTATAAGTTTTTGGATTAGATTTTAGAGCAATAGATGCCGTAAAACCCAGTCCTGGTGCAAACTCAACAATATCATCTTCAAAATTTATTTTTAAATTTTGAATGAGTTTTAGTGTAAGTTCCTTGCCTCCTGGACGCAATACTTTTTTTACCCATTTTAGCAAGTATCCAATGTCCTTGTTTTGTATTGATTGTTTTATTTCCCATTTTCTAAAAAATTTAATTTCTCACAATTTTTGCGACTCGTTTTGTATTGTAGTATTAATACATGATACGTTCGACCAAAAGGAAGCATATTTATATATGATGTTGTTAAGTTATATGAAATAAATTTTATATAAAAGTAAAAATAACAAATTTTCGCGACTCATATTCTTTTACATATATCTTATAAAAATTACAATTTAGATTTATAAATAGACACTTCCATTGCACCTTGTCCATATTTTTTATATGATGCATCATTAATTTTTACAGGATAATTTTTAAGTAAATCTAATAAAGCAGCTTTTAAAACACCTTTCCCTTTACCATGAATAAAAATAATTTTTTTAATATTGTTTTTAACAGCAAATTTTAATTTAGATTTTGCATGTAGTACCTGTTTTTGCAACATGTCAGTATTACTAAGGTGTTTATTAGAATGTGTAATTTGATGAATATGCAAGTCTACTTCTAAAAAAGTTTCTTTTTTTACAAGTATTTTTTGTTTACTATGTGTTTGTGTTGTTTTTTCTTTAGGTTTTATTTTAATATTATGGAATAAATCATCCTTGACTTTTAATATTTCATTCGCTTTATAAAAATGTAAGAATCCATCATTATCTTTTACCTGAAATAAATCATTATTTATCGATACAACAACTCCTTTAGTAATATCATCAATTACTGAAATTCGGTCGCCAATATTAATTTTAGAGTTATTCATGCTGTGCAAAAGTAAGTTTTTTATATTTTTGTTGAAAATTAATCTATGTATTTGTTATTTAATTTAGGAATTAGAACAGATTTTATTCATTTTTTAGAACGTAACTTAGGAACATGTTATTGGAAATCAATTGGTATATCATGTATGGGTTGTGGTATGCAACGCTCCATTATATATATGTTAAAAGGAGAGTTTGTAGCAGCTTTTTATATGTATCCTCCAATTTATACGTTGATAGTAATGTTTAGTTTTTTGATGGTTCATTTAAAATTTAATATAAAAAATGGAGGAAAAATATTAATAGCCTTATTTGTTTTAAATATATTGATTACTTTAGCTAACTATTTAATAAAAATTAATTAACCAAATAATATTAAAAATTATGAAAGAAAAGTTGCCAAATTCAACCGCATCATTAGTCTTAGGAATATTCTCTATAATTACTTGTTGGTGTTATGGATTGCCAGGAATTATTTTAGGTGTTATAGGTCTTATTCTAGGGAACAAGGCGATTAAAGTAAACAATGAAAATCCCGATTTATACGAAGGTATAGGTAATGCAAAATCAGGGAAAATAATCTCAATTATTGGTCTTATTCTAAGTTTAATATTTATTATAGGTATGATATGGGGTATTTCAATGATAGGTTGGGACGCTTTACAAGATCCTGAATTATTACAAGAAAGAATGCGTGAAATTCAAGAGGCTGCTGAGAACCAGTAAAATTTTAAAAGCCTTTGAAATTTCAAAGGCTTTTTTTAATGTAATTGGTAAGTGTAAAAATAACCTAAATGAATTTTATATCTAAAATAAAATATTTTTTTGAGCCATATGGCTTTGATGTACTTTCACGATTTGCTGATAGGTTAGGTATGCGTGCTAAAAATGTACGTTTATTTTTTATTTATATAACCTTTGTTACAGTTGGTTTATCATTTGGAATATACTTGACCTTGGCGTTTTTACTTAAATTAAAAGATATAATTTACACTAAAAGAACCTCAGTTTTTGATTTATAATTAATTTCATCATAAAATGAAAATAGAGAGTAAAATATTTATTTCCATAATACTAGGGCTGCTACTTTTGACTATAGGTGTCCTTGGATATATGAGTTTTGGCACTTATACTTTTGTAGATGCACTTTATATGACTGTTATTACAGTTTCTACTGTTGGGTTTGGAGAAGTACACCCTTTAAATGAGGCAGAAAGACTTTTTACCATTTTTCTTATTTTTACAAGTGTTGGTATTTTTGCTTATGTTGTTTCTGTTCTGACAGAATATATTACGAGTGGGAATTTTATTAATGAATTAAAAAATAAACGAATGCAAAAAAAAATCCAAAAACTAGAAGGTCATACAATTGTTTGTGGTTACGGAAGAAATGGTAGGCAAGCAGTACAAAAATTACATACCTATAATAAATTTTGTGTAATAATAGAGAATGATGACAAAAGGATTGAAGATATTGAGGCTGCTGGATTTTTGTATATAAAAGGCGATGCAACAAACGATGTTACTTTAGAAAAAGCATGTGTGGAAAAAGCAGCTAATTTGATTGCAACATTACCAAGTGATGCAGATAATTTATTTATTATTTTGTCAGCACGGCAGTATAATAAAAAGGCAACTTTAATAAGTAGGGCTTCTGATGATAAATCTGAAAAAAAATTAAAAATAGCTGGAGCTGATAATGTAATAATGCCAGATAAATTAGGAGGCGATCATATGGCATCTTTAGTAGTATCACCCGATATTATTGAATTTGTAGATAAATTATCTCTAAATGGAGATTGCGAAACTAATTTAGAGGAAATTATAGTTGATAATTTGCCAAGTGAATTTATTAATAAAACCTTACGAGATTTAGACTTACGTAGAACAACTGGTTGTAGTGTGATTGGTGTAAAAACGATAGATAATTTGTATATAATAAATCCAGAAGCAACAACAAAATTAGTTAAAGGCTCAAAATTGATTGTGTTAGGAAAATCAGAGCAAATAGAAAAACTACACGAATTATTTTAAATATGGCTAATTCTAAGGTTTTAATTACAGGTAGTAATGGTTTATTAGGGCAAAAATTAGTTGATTTATTTGTTAATAATAAATTTAATGTAGTAGCAACTTCTAAAGGAGATAATAGAAACCCTTTAAAAGATAATTATAAGTATGTCAATGTAAATATTACTAATTTTAATGCCATTTATAAGCTAATTAAAAAAGTAAAACCAAATTTTATTATCCATGCTGCAGCGATGACAAATGTTGATGCTTGTGAGTTGCGACAACGTGAATGTAAAGAAGTTAATGCTGTAGCAGTAAAAAAAATAGCGAAATTTTGTACTGAATTTGATATTCACTTAATTCATATATCAACCGATTTTATTTTTGAAGGTAAAAAAGGCTATTATTTAGAAACGGATAAGGCTAAACCTGTAAATTATTATGGAAAAACAAAGCTTAAAGCCGAAAATCATATATTAAAATATACAGATAAGTACACTATTTTGCGTACCATAATCCTTTACGGATTGATTAAAGATTCAAATAGAAGTAATTTTGTTTTATGGGTAAAAGAGTCTTTAGAAAACAATAAATCCATTACCATTGTAACCGACCAATATAGAATGCCAACATATGTAAATTACTTAGCAGAAGCATGTTTAAAGGCTGTAAGAAAAGAAGCTATTGGAATTTATCATATTTCAAGTAATACATTATTGAGTGTTTATGAAATGGCTTTAGAAATTGCCAATGTTTTTAACCTAGATAAGACATTAATTAAACCAATTCTTACTGAGCAATTAAATCAAAAAGCAGAGAGACCAAAAAAAACAGGATTTATTATTGACAAAGCTGTAAAAGACTTAAGTCTAAAATCGGTTAGTTTTAAAGAACAGTTACTACTTTTTAAAAAAGAATTAGACTTAAAATAAAAAGTCTCAATTCACAAAATGCAAATGGAGACTTTTAAGTGATTTTTTAGTAAAATACTAAAACATTTCTCTTTCTGAAAAGTGAAAAGCACCTTCAATAGCTGCATTTTCATCACTATCCGATCCGTGAACAGCATTTTCTCCAATAGAATCTGCAAATAATTGACGAATAGTTCCTTCAGCTGCTTCAGCAGGATTTGTTGCACCAATTAAAACTCTAAAGTCTTCAACTGCATTTTCCTTTTCTAAAATAGCAGCTACAATTGGACCACGAGTCATATACTCAACTAACTCACCAAAGAAAGGACGTTCGTTGTGAACAGCATAAAAAGCCTCAGCATCTCTTTTTGTAAGGTGTGTCATTTTCATTGCCACAATTCTAAAGCCTGAAGCATTGATTTTTTCTAAAATAGCACCAGTATTTCCTTTTTCTAAAGAGTCTGGTTTTAACATTGTAAACGTTCTGTTTGTCATTTTTTTTATCTTAATTTTTGAATTGCAAAAGTACTACATTTTTTTTAATTAAAAATTAAAAATATTTTATTGAAATAAAAAAATAATAGCAGACAATTTTAGTAAATTTGTACCTGAATGAAAGCAGATAGAGATATTTATATATTAGCCATAGAATCATCATGCGATGATACAAGTGCCGCCGTTTTAAAAAACGATGTTGTACTATCTAACGTTATTGCAAATCAAGAAATTCATCAAAAATTTGGAGGTGTTGTTCCTGAGTTAGCATCAAGAGCTCATCAGCAAAATATAGTTCCTGTAGTACAACAGGCTTTAGAACAAGCAAATGTTGATAAAAAAGAACTAAGCGCCATAGCATTTACAAAAGGTCCAGGTTTAATGGGCTCTTTACTAGTTGGAACATCTTTTGCTACTTCGATGGCTGCAGCATTAAATATTCCACTGATTGATGTAAATCACATGCAAGCACATATTTTAGCACATTTTATTAAAGAAGATAATGACTTGTTAAATAAACCAACATTCCCATTTATTTGCTTAACCATTTCTGGAGGACATACTCAAATAGTAAAAGTTTCAAGTTATTTTGAATTTGAAGTATTAGGAGAAACGTTAGATGATGCCGTTGGTGAAGCTTTTGATAAATCAGCAAAAGTATTAGGTTTAACTTATCCTGGAGGACCATTAATCGATAAATATGCACAATTAGGTAACCCCAATGCTTACCCTTTTCCAAAACCACGAACAAAAAATAAATTAGATTTTAGTTTTAGTGGGTTTAAAACTGCTGTTATGCGGTTTATTCAAAAAAATGGACAAGAAAACCCTCAATTTATTGAAGAAAATTTAGAAGATATTTGTGCTTCCATTCAAAATGGAATAGTATCTATTTTAATGGATAAATTAAAAGAAACAGTAAAACAAACAGGAATTAGAAGAGTAGCTATTGCAGGTGGTGTTTCGGCAAATTCTGAAATAAGAAAACGTTTAACCGAAAACAAACATGGCTGGAAAAGCTTTATTCCTCCATTTGAATATACAACAGATAATGCTGCAATGATTGGGATTACAGGCTTTTTGAAATATAAATATGGAGTTATTAATAACGATCAAAAATTAGCAACTGCACGATTAAAGGTTGATGAATAATTCCATTTACCATAGATTTTAGCTGATTTAATTTGCCTTTGCCTTATGAAAACATACATAAACATTATTTATTTAATCATTTTCTCATCATTATTTATTAGTTGTGATAATAATAAAGATTCGTTGAATAAAATGTCAAATAAAGAATTTATCAAATTCATCGATTCTGATAAAAATAACAGAAAGGGAATTGAACGAATTGATAGTATTATGAATCTTCCTTATAAAATGGATATCCATAAAAAAGGCTTGCTTCATTATACAAAAGCAGAAAATTTATTTAATTTAGAGCAATTTGACATTGCAAAATTAGAATATAATAAAGCATTAAAATTGTATACAAACGAAAACAATAGAATTTCTATTGGCATTACTTATAATAGGTTAGGTGTTATAAGTACGCTAACGAGAAATTACACAGAGGCTTCAGAACAAATTAATAAAGCCTTGAAAATTTTCATTGAAAAAAAAGATAAATATAATGAATTAGTAGCCCTTGATAGTAAGGCTCATTTAGCTTATTCTCAAAAAGATTATAAAAAAGCAATAACCATTATTGAAGATGTTTTAGAAATTAATATAAAGAAGAAAGACACTTCATACATTTCTGGGAATTACACCAATTTAGGATATTTGGCAGAGTTAGTTAATGATAATAAAAAAGCCGAAATTTATTATAAAAAAGGAGTTAAATTAGTACGCTTATCAAATAGTAAAAAAAACACAACTGCTTTAACTAATTTAGCTGATTTTTATTATTCAAAAAAAAAATTTAAAAAGTCGGAGGAGCTATGTTTAGAGGCTTTGAAGATTGAAGAAGAAAAAGAAAATTTATTAAAACAAATAGAAATTTATAAAACCTTAGTAGATTCTATTGGTAATAAAACGCAATCTAGATTATTAATAAAACACATTGTTAAGCGAGACTCTATAAACTTATTAATTATAGAAAATAAAAACGCAGAAAAGATTAAATTAGTTGAAAATCAATACGAACTAATCGCCAAAGAAAAAGAATTGATACAAGAGCAAAAAGATCAATTTAATAATAAAATATTATTTTTAATATCTACAATATCATTATTAATACTTGGTTTGTTTTTATATCAAAAAAATAAAAACTCCAAATTACAACTCATACAAGAAAAATTAATTCTAGAACAAAAAGTATTACGTTCACAAATGAATCCGCATTTTATATTTAATACGCTCACATCTATTCAAAAAAACTTGTTAGTAGATGGTTTATTAAAATCATCTACTTCATTATCTCGATTTGCAAAATTTATTAGACAGAATTTTGAATTTACTAATAAAAATTTTATCACTTTAGAAGAAGATTTAGATGCATTAAAAAACTATATCGAAACACAACAAATGCGCTTTGACGATAAATTTGATTATGAAATAAACGTTAGTGATAATATGGATTTATCCTATATAAAAATCCCACCAATGTTATTACAACCATTTGTAGAAAACGCTATCGAGCACGGTTTAAAATCTAAAAAAGAAAAAGGAAACCTAACAGTGAACATACTAGAAAACTATAATAAAATTTGTTTTGAAATTATAGATGATGGTATTGGCTATAAAAAGTCAACCAAACTAAATGATAGAGAACACGCAACAGATGTTTTTTTAAACAGATTGAAATTAAGAAATTTGGGAGAAGAGAAATCATTTAATATAACACCATTACAAACAAACGGAAAAGGAACAAAAGTGACTTTCGGTTTAAAATTATAATTATATGCTAAAGATAATAGTCATAGATGACGAAAAAAACGTACGTACAGTAATTAAAAAACTACTTTCATTGGTAAGTAGCAATTACGCCATAGTTGGCGAAGCGGCATCTGTAGCTGAAGGAAAAGAAATTATCGCTAAAGAAAACCCAGATTTAGTTTTATTAGATATTGAGTTAGAAGACGGTACAGGCTTTGAAATGTTAAATCAGATTGATAATATCAATTTTAAAGTCATCTTTATTACCGCATTTAATGAATATGCAATAAAAGCTTTTAAATTTAACGCTTTGGACTATATATTAAAACCCATAAATCCAGAAGAGTTAAAAAATGCAATTGACAAAGCGAAAACGAGTATCAGTACAGGTAAGGAATTGAAATTATTATTAGAAAATTTTGAAAGTAATAAAAAATCTGAATTCCAAAATTTAGTGGTTAAAACAACCCAGCAAACCTATTTTATACCTATAGAGGATATTTTGTATTTTCAATCGGATGGATCGTATTCTAAGATAGTTACCGAGAAAAAGACCATACTAGCATCAAAAAACTTAAAACACTTTCAAGATTTGGTTCCCGAGGATCTATTTATTCGCACACATCAATCGTATTTAGTAAATAAAAATCATATTACTGGTTTAAAAGAAAATGTTTTAATCTTGAATAATGAATTGGAAATTCCCATTTCTGTCAGGCGTAAGGCTGATATTAAAGCTGCTTTAAATAAGTAAAGTTATATATGCTTTCTATTTTAACATCTAATTTTTCAACACCTTTTTAGTTTCAGTTGTTCCATTTTCATCTACAATATGTAAGAAATATACACCATTACTAAGATGTGAAATATCAACTTTTTCATCATCCTTTACTTCAAACAGTAGCGTTCCTAAATTAGAAAACACTTGAATTTTTGAAATTGAATTTAAAGATTCAATACTAATTAGATCCTTAGTTGGATTTGGGTAACAAACAAAATTCTCTCCGTGTAAATTTATTTTAACATCGACAATAGCAATACAAGTACTACTATTATTAGCATAATCAGTTACTGTTAAAACGACCTCATTTTCTCCTAAATCATCAAAAGAAAACGTGTTTGGAAATACACTCATCGTTTTTATTTTACAATTATCGGTAGACATATTGTCTATATCAGATACATCTATTGAAGCTTGTTGACTGTCATCTAAAAATAGAATAATATCGCGACATTTTACATCAAGTTTTAGGATCACATGCTGTTGTATAAAAGGTTTCTAATTTTTGTTCAAAAGTATCTTCTATCCAGAGG
>CAYOFS010000044.1:0-11002 GCA_964403095.1 uncultured Flavobacteriaceae bacterium
TTATATTGATTATGTAAAGAAGGAAAACGTTAGTATTGATGGCTTACGTATTTATTTAGGCTCTAATAAAGAAACCAAAATGACTACTGTGTTTTTTGCTCCAACAAATAGAGGGAAGGTTGATGAAAATTTGGATTGTTTGAATTATGGCGACTTACAAGTACTAGATCAATTTAAAAACGGACAAGAATTACAAGAGTATTGCACCAATTGTACCGAAGAACCTGATCTTATTTTAATGGATGTTCAAATGCCAATTATAAATGGTATCGAAGCAACACAATGGCTTAAAAAAAACCACCCAAATATTAAAGTATTAGCCTTAACTACTAGTGATGATGAGGAAACAATATTAAAAATGCTGAGAGCTGGAGCTAAAGGTTATCTACTTAAAGATATTCATCCTTCTGTACTTCACAAAGCCATTACGGAAACACATGAAAAAGGGTTTTATTATACAGAGCAAGTATCAGAAACATTATTACATGCAAGTGAAATTAAAATTAAAAAATTAAAAAGTGTTGATTTAAGACCAAGAGAAATAGAGTTATTAAAATATACAGCTCAAGAATTAACCTATAAAGAAATTGCGGGGAAAATGTTTTTATCACCAAAAACAATTGATGGTTATCGTGAAAATTATTTACTAAACTAGACGTTAAAAGTCGTGTAGGACTAGTATTATACGCTCTTAAAAAAGGTATTGCTAAACATAAATAATAAATTACTCGTCTATATTTTCTAATTCTAATACTTTTTTTATAACCTCATCTTGTGTATTTAACACCTGATAAAAACCTAAATAATCAAAAAGCTCTCTTGCAAAAACTGCCTTTAGATAGTGTTTTATTTGCTTTTTATTTATAGCTTTATGATTGTATTTTTGTTGTATTTCTTTAATATATAGATTTACTATTTTTTCATCTTTATCAAAATCATCCATAAAAATGTCAATATTCATATTTTCAAAATTCTTTCGATTATTGTCAATGTGATTAAAAACAAAGTCACTTAATAACCTAAAATGTACGCTCCCAAACATCACACTAGTATCTAACGGAACAAAAACATCAGGAATTATTCCTCCGCCTCCATAAACAATTTTACCTTTTGGTGTAATATATTTTAAACTATCAATAACATGAATACTATCTTTATTGGTTAGTTCACCTTGAATATATCGTGTTTGAAAGTCGTCTTGATAATATTTTTTTTTATGGTTTAATTTATACGGTTTTTGAATAGATCTACCTGTTGGTGTATAGTATCTTGCCGTTGTTAATCTAACCGAAGAACCATCGCCAAGCCCCATATCTTGCTGCACTAATCCTTTACCAAAAGAACGCCTTCCAACTATAATGCCTTTGTCATTGTCTTGCAATGCTCCTGCTAAAATCTCACTTGCCGAAGCCGAATCTTCATCAATTAAAACATATATTTTTCCGTTTTCAAAATCGCCAATTTCAGTTGCAAAAGTTTTTTCTACATAACCTTTATTGTTTTTAGTAAATACAATCAGCTTTTCATCTTCTAAAAATTCATCTATAATTTTTGTGGTTACGCTAATAAATCCGCCTGTATTTCCTCTCAAATCTAAAACTAAAGTATGCATACCTTTCGCTATCAACTTAATTAATTCTTTTTTAAATTCTTTATACGAAGTTGCAGTGAAGTTATGCAACTTAATATAACCAATATTATCTTTTAACAAATAGGAGGCATCAATACTATTAATAGCGACTTCGCCTCTTTTAATTTTAAAGGTCAATAAGGTGTCTTGTGATTTTCTATATACTTTAACCTTGACTGTTGAGTTTATTTCACCTTTTAATACCTTAACTATTTCATTATTTTTTTTACCATATAAAGTGTCTTTGTTTGCAATTAAAATTCGATCACCAGCTTTTATCCCTATCTGTTCGCTTGGTCCATTTTTAATAGTATTAATAACCGTTAAAGTGTCGTTTATCATTCTATACTGAATACCTACTCCAACAAACTTACCATTCATTTTTTCTGCAATCTCATCATGTTCTTTCACTGGAATATAAACTGAATGTGGATCCAACTTACTTACAATGTTTTTAATAGTTCCATCTAAAATACTATCCGTATTAACCTTATCTACATAGTCATACTCAATAAAGTCTATTAGTTTTTTTATTTTTTGTTCTTGAGGTGATGAATTAAATAAAATAGCCGAAGGTTTATTATAATTCAAGCTACTACCAACAAAAATACCAATAACCGTAGCTATGGATAAAAATAAGGGTAAATATATTTTGTTTTTACTCATAAAAAAATATTAAAATGGTAAATGTACTAATTCAATATCTGTTTTCTTTAAAAAATCTAAACCTGAAACATCTTTATAACGTTTTGCATAAACTAATCTTTTAAAACCAGCCTGATGTATTAATTTGCTACATTGTTTACAAGGCGATAAGGTAATGTACAAAGTAGCCTCATTACAAGATTGTGTAGAAGATGCTACTTTTAAAATTGCATTTGCTTCAGCATGTAAAACATGCCATTTAGTATTATTGTCTTCATCTTCACAACAATTATCAAAACCAGAAGGTGTTCCGTTATAACCATCAGAAATAATCATGTTATTTTTCACAATTAAAGCACCAACTTTTTTGCGCTCACAGTGTGAT
The DNA here is from genome assembly GCA_964403095.1 of uncultured Flavobacteriaceae bacterium. Taxonomy (GTDB): domain Bacteria; phylum Bacteroidota; class Bacteroidia; order Flavobacteriales; family Flavobacteriaceae; genus S010-17. Next base: position 2,661 of record CAYOFS010000044.1, read on the forward strand.
AATTTTGACCATTCTGCAGCCATTTTTAAATATGTTCTATCGTATTTTTCCTGTTTTTCCAAAACTAATTATTATTAAAAAATCAAATGTAAGCTTAATATTAATACATAAAGCTTAAAAAAATGATAAAGTTATAGCGGAAAACGCTTTATTATTAATGGAATAATAAATAATATAATTAATATTGATAAATATAAAACCCAATATTTCTTTGTTATTTTTAAATACTTTATCGCTATAAAATTAAATAACAAAACAATAAACACCACAACTACTTGTGCAAGTTCAATACCTAAGGCAAATTCTACTAATGGAATCATTTTATTATCTTGATCATCTAAAAGAATCTTAAAATAATTTGAAAAACCTAAACCATGAATCAATCCGAAAAATAAAGCAAAATAAATATTAATATCTTGATATTTTATACCTTTAAACTCTTTGTAAATATTCATTAATAAAGTAACTAATATCGTTATCGGAATAAGAAACTCCACCAAATCAACATCAATTGTAATAAAATTATAAACCGATAGCCCAAAAGTAATACTATGCCCAATAGTAAAAAATGTAATTAACCATAAAGTTTTTTGCCATTCTTTAAAATTATAAATAATAATTAACGCTATAAAGAATAATACATGATCTAAAGCGTTAATATCTAATACGTGATTAAAACCTTGTTTGATAAAAAAAATAAAATTATCCATTAGTCAAAAGTATGAAATCTCACAATAATATAAAGCCGTTTATAAATTATATTTTATTTTTGGAACAATATTTGAAATAGTTCAAGTACAAACATTAAACAGCATGAAACATTCATAACGATAAACCTTGATACTCAAGAAAAATAATCAATATAAATGTAGCATGTTCCAAATTAAATAATAAAATGAACACTATGAAAAAAGCACTACTTATACTAAGCATATTTACAATTACTTTAAGCTATGCACAAAATGATGCTTTCAAAACAGGAGAATATCTAAAGTACAGAATGAGTTATAGTAATTTCTTAACTGCAGGTTACGCTACAATGGATATAAAAAAAGCTACCTTTAAAGGAAAGGATTCGTATCATATTACAGGTAAAGGTAAAACAACAGGTATGATAAACTGGTTTTTTAAAGTTCGTGATGATTATCAAACATATATAGATAAAGAAACTCAATTGCCGTATAAATTTAAAAGAAAAATTAATGAAGGCGGTTATACAAAAGACAAATTATTAAATTTTGATCAAGAAAATAAAAAAGTAACCGTTTTAGACAAAGAAAAAAAGAAAACCAAAGTTTATGATGTAGAATCTAATGTGCAAGATATTCTGTCTTCCTTATATTATATGAGAAATAAAGATATTACAAACTTTAAAAAAGGAGATGAAATTAGCTTGCCAATATTTATCGATGGCGAAATAATGAAAATGAAACTTCGTTTTTTAGGTAGAGAAACTATTAAAACTAAATTTGGTAAAATAAAAACAGCTAAGTTCATGCCTTTAGTAGCATCTGGAAGAGTTTTTAAAGAAAAAGAAAGTGTAATGGTTTGGGTTAGTGATGACGCAAATAAAATACCTTTAAAAATAAAAGCCTCATTATCTGTCGGTTCACTAAGAGCGGATTTATACAAATACAAAGGTCTTGCAAATAAAATTAGCTTTAAATAATTTTTAAGCTAATAAGCTTAAACTCGTATTATTCATAAGGATATTAACACTGAAAATCTCTAGTTTGTAACGGTGTTAATAATGAAAATCTAAATGGGTTAATAAGAAAATACATCAAGAAGAAAACAGATTTCAGAACGCTCTCTGACAAATACATCAAAAGCATTGAAACAAAGCTAAATAATAGACCCAGAAAACGATTTAATTTTAAAATACCTATATTTGAAATCTAAACAAGTTGTTGAAGAGCAACAACCTCGTGAAACTTAACAAATAAGGGTTTTAGTGCTTAATTCAAAGTTCAGTGCATTTTACAAAGTCCGCAAAATTTACAATTTTGCGTGTCTATTAAAAAAAAATGTAAATTTGGCTAAGTGATAAACCGAAAAGTTAGCGTCTTTTCACATGCTACCTTTCATACACAAATCGCTAAGCAAAATAAATCTATACCAAAAAGCAACTATTTTTCATTAATCTAGAGATTCTGTTTGGAAAGTTTGTATTTCGCCATTAGCATCAATATAAATCAAAAATGCTTTTAACTCTTGATGATTTTGTAAAAACACTTTACTTTTATCTAATCCAAGGGCGATAAGTACAGTTGCATAACCATCAACATCAGCACAATCTAAAGGTGCAATTATCGTTGCGCTTAATAAGTTGCTTTTTGCAGGGTAACCCGTTTTTGTATTTAAAATATGTGCGTATTTATTGCCATTTATATCCGTTTTAAATTTACGATATGTTCCAGAAGTAGCCATAGATTCATTATGTAAAATAACTATTTTTTTAACGGATTGAGAACCGTCAAAATTAGGTTGCTCTATACCAATTTTCCATAAATTATTTGAAGAATTTTCTCCTTTTACTCTTATCTCGCCTCCAATTTCAATCATATAATTTTGAATATTTTCTGATTCGAAAAAACGACCAATAACATCTATTCCGTAACCTTTTGCTATAGCATTAAAATCAAAATAGGTTTTATTATTCTCTTTTACTATTTTATTATTTTGAAGGTGCACTTTATCAAAACCCACTTGTTGCATTAATTCTTTTATTTTTATAGAATCTATATTTTTAATTTTTTTTTCAGGTCCAAAATCCCAAGCATTAACCAAAACACCAATTGTTGGGTCAAAAACACCATTTGTTTCGGTATAAATCCGTTTAGACTTTGTATAAACTTCTATAAATTTTTCATCAACAATTACAGTGGTATCACCTTGGTTTATTCTTGAAATATCCGATGTTTTATCATACGTAGAAAGTGATTTATTCACGCTTTTAATTAAACTATCTATTTGTTTTGAAAAATCTCTTTGTAGATTGTCTTGGTATTTTATAGAAAATTTTGTCCCAAAAGCAGCTCCTTTTAAAGATGTGAAATCTGGCTCACTTTTACAAGAAAACAATACTAAAATGGTAAAAAAAATAACTAAACGATTAAACATAACTATTAAAATAATGTTAATTATAAAATAAAAAACAAAATTAATAGTTTAAGTACTAATAAATAGTATAATTTTGTAATATTTAAAACAAATCCATTATGAAAAAAATATTAGTAATCACATTACTCTCTTCCTTATTATTCACTTCTTGTGTATCTAAAAAGAAGTTTGACTCCGTACAAGATCAACTAACTGGGAAAGAACAAGAATTAGTTGATGTTAAAGCAAGTCTGCAAAAATGTAAAATTGATTTACAAAAATGCTTGGTTGCAAAAACAGGAAGCTCTACAGAATCATCTGGCCTACAAAATCAAATTGATTTACTAAACAAGCAAATTTCACGTTTAGAAAAACAAAATGACAATGCCATAAAACAAGTAGAAAACTTAACCGATTTATCTAAAGGAGCTAGTGATAATATTAAAAATGTAATTTCGCAATTAAGCGAAAAAGATAAATACATTAATGGTATTCGTGATGCAATGACCAAAAAAGACTCGCTTAACCTAGCGGTTGCTTTTCATTTAAAACGCGAATTAGCTGCAGGAATACAAGATCAAGACATTCAAATTAATGTTGAAAAAACAGTTGTTTATATTTCTTTATCGGATAAATTAATGTTCTCAAGTGGAGGCGCAACAGTATCGCAAAAAGCAAAAGAAATTTTAGGTAAAGTTGCAACGGTAATACAAAACAGACCAGAAATGCAAGTAATGGTTGAAGGTCATACGGATAATGTTGGTATCAATACTACGTGTATGAAAGACAATTGGGATTTATCCGCAAAACGTGCAACTGCTGTTGTTCGTGTTTTACAAGATGTTTATAAAATTAACCCTAATAGATTGGTTGCTGCTGCAAGAAGTGAGTTTGATCCTATAACACCTAACGATACTACGGACGGAAAAGCTAGAAACCGTAGAACTAAAATTATCATCTTACCAAAATTAGATCAATTTTTCGATATTTTAGAACAAAAACCAGAATAAGAAACATACTATTATATATAAAAAAGTCCAGATATTTTATCTGGACTTTTTTTATGGATTTAAGTTTATTTTATCGGTTCTTCTTATACCTTTTCACTAAAAAATAAACTCCTAAAGCTAAAAATAAATATGGGAAAAATCATTAAATAAATAATACCAGAATTCACTCCTTTTGCCATATCACTATCACCATTTTCAACAACAGCTTTACACATTTCGCATTGCGAAAAACTTAACTGTGACACGAATAAAAACAAAACAATGATACGCATTCTAGCTTTCATTTTAGTGTATGTAATAAGGACTAATCATTAAGTAAACTGTCACACCTGTTACAGCTACATAAAGCCAAAGTGAAAAGGCAATAATTCCTAGTTTTTTATGTCTAATAAAATCTTTATTTAAAGCTCTAACAAAAGTAAAAAGCACTAAAGGAATTACCGTAATAGATAAAATAATATGTGATATTAAAATAAAAAAATAAATATATCTAATAGCTCCATCACCTCCAAAAGGAGTGTCATTAGAAGTAGCGTGATATAAAATATACATAACTAAGAATACCATAGTTAATCCCATGCATGCTTTAATTAAACGCTCATGAAGTTCTCTTTTATTATTTTTAATAGCCCAAAAAGCCGATAGTAATAATATAGCAGTTAAAGCATTAATTGAGGCGTAAATTGGAGGTAAAAAACAGGTATCTTTACATCTAATTTGATTCTAAATAAAGAGGCTATAGCTAGTGGAATAATAACAGATAATATAGTGATTGACTTATTATAATTTTTTACTTTATCCATTTAAACCTATTTTTTATTTTTATATAATGGCACATTAGAACAAGCTTCTCCATACATTACACTTGTAGCTACAAGCACTAATTTTTGCGCTAAATTAACATAAGCTGTTTCAGGAATTGGTTTCTCAGAGCAACCTTTAATAAGTACATGCTTGCCTTGAAATTGATCTAGTTCTAAATTTAAAATAATTTCGTTAAATAAAACAGTTTCAATAGTTTTAAAATCACCTACTACTATTCTTTTTGTATAAGGCGAAAGGTTTACAGTAATTAATAAAAATGCCCAAGAAGGTATAATAACGTCAACACTACAATGTAAAGCTACAAAAGCGTCTTGATACTGACTCCAATCATGATTTTTTACATGTTCTCTATAATCTTTTTCTTTAAGAATAGTTTCTTGAAAGAGCCAATCTTTAATATCAAAAGAAATTCGTTCTCCTATAGGATAAAAATCTTCTAAATCTACGGTTATTAATTTACTATTAGCAATTTTATTTATTATTTCCATGGTTTAAAATTACATTTTTATTATAAAAAACCTAACTCTAATTTTGCTTCTTCACTCATTAAAGTTTGATTCCAAGGTGGATCAAAAGTGATTTCTACTTCTGCATTAGTAACTGATTCAATTGTTTTTATAACATTTTCAACATCAATAGGTAAACTTTCAGCAACTGGACAATTTGGACTGGTTAAAGTCATAATAACCTTAACTTCATTATTCTCATTGACCATTACATCATAAATCAAACCTAATTCATATATATCAACAGGAATTTCAGGATCAAAAATTGTTTTGATTTTCTCAATGATTTTAGGTCCTAAATCTTCCACTACATTACTACTCATTTTTAACTAATTAAGAATTGTTATAAAATACAAAAATACGTAAATTATTGAATGATTGAAGTATTAAAATATTGAAAAACCTAATTTAATTATAAATATTACTTATAACTACATAAGTTTCTTAACAAGCAAGGTAATTACAAAAAGTTAAATATTTATATTTGCACTTAAGTTTAGTCATTAAAATGAAAAAATTAAAAAATAGCGAACTCGATAGAAAAGATATTGACTCGTTTAAAAAGTCTAGAAAAACACCTTTAATTGTTGTGCTAGATAACATAAGGAGTTTAAATAATATTGGTTCTGTTTTTAGAACAAGCGATGCTTTTTTGATAGAAAAAATTTATTTATGTGGTATTACCGCAAAACCGCCTCATAAAGATATTCATAAAACCGCTTTAGGCGCAACCGATTCTGTTGAATGGGAATATGTAGAAGATACGCTAACTTTAATAAAGGAATTACAAAAACAAAATATTAAAACTATTGCTATTGAACAAGCAGATAAAAGTATCATGCTCCAAAATTTCACTCTAGAAAAAGAAACTAAATATGCCATTATTATGGGAAATGAAGTTAAAGGCGTGCAACAAGAAGTAGTTTCGCTAGCAGATTATGTTATTGAAATACCACAATATGGTACAAAACACTCTTTAAACATATCGGTTACAACGGGTATTGTATTATGGGATTTGTTTAAAAAAATAACATGAATTAAAATTCGTTTTGACAACTCACACTGTAATTTAAAAGCACAGCGTGAGTGAAAATTAAATTATAAATTTTTAATAGCTAAAGTGATTCTATTAATAGTTTCTTCTTTACCAATCAAACTCATAATATCAAAAATATGAGGTCCTTTCATTGCTCCAACTAAACTTAAACGTAATGGTTGCATTACTTTACCAAAACCAGTTTCTTTAGAAGTTATCCATTCTTTAACTATTTTTTCAATATTTTCAGTTGAAAAATCTTCGATTTTAGTTATAACAGCAATCAATTCTGCCATTAAAACTGAAGTGCCTTCTTTCCAAGATTTTTTAGATGCTTTTGCATCGTATTCTACTGGTGTTTGGAAGAAAAAACTAGACAAATTCCAAAAATCTTCTACAAAAGTGGCTCTTTCTTTAATTAGCGTAATGACTTGCTTTCTATAATCTTTAGTAAAATCTTTAAAAACAAAACTATTTCCTTTCATTTTTTTATCAATTATAGGATTAAATAGTTCAACTAATTCATCATCATTCTTAATCTGCATATATTGTTGCTGAAACCATTTGGTTTTATCTAAATCAAATCTCGCTCCTGCTTTGTTTACTTTCTCTAAACTGAAAGATTGAATCAATTCCTCTAAAGAGAAAATTTCTTGTTCTGTTCCTGGATTCCATCCTAAAAAAGCCAACATATTAATTAAAGCATCGTTAAAATAACCATCTTCACGATAACCTCTTGAAGTATCGTTTGTTTTTTCGTCTAAATACGCTAATGGGAAAACTGGAAAACCTAATTTATCGCCATCACGCTTACTTAATTTGCCTTTACCTGTTGGTTTTAATATCAGTGGTAAATGTGCAAATTCTGGTGATTTCCAATCAAAAGCTTTATATAATAATACATGTAACGCCATGGACGGCAACCATTCTTCACCACGAATTACATGTGTAATTTCCATTAAATGATCATCAACAATATTTGCTAAATGATAGGTTGGCATTCCATCACTTTTAAATAAAATTTTATCGTCTAAAACATTCGTATCTATTTTCACTTCACCACGAATAATATCTTGCATCACCAAAATTTCATTAACAGGTGTTTTGAAACGTATCACGTATTTATCGCCATTTTCTAATCGGGATTTAACCTCATCAGAAGTTAAAACTAAAGAGTTTACCAAGCGTCCTTTTTCTCTATTATGCCAATTATAAATAAAGGTTTTCTTTTTTGATTCATGATCTAAACGATGAGCTTTTAATTCTTCTGAAGTATCAAAAGCGTAATATGCCTTATCATTATCAATTAGATAATCGGCATATTGTTTATACAGTTCTTTGCGTTCGGATTGACGATATGGTCCAAATTTTTCATTTTTATTTGGTCCTTCGTCATAAGGGATTTTACACCATTCTAAAGCATCAATTATATATTGTTCCGCATTAGCAACATATCTATTTTGATCTGTATCTTCTATTCTTAAAACAAATGTTCCATTGTGTTTTTTAGCAAATAAATAATTAAAAAGTGCAGTTCTTACTCCACCAATATGTAATGGTCCTGTTGGGCTTGGTGCAAATCTTACTCTAACTTGGTTTGACATTTTTATAATTTTTTTTGAATGACAAAGATAGTGTAATTTAAGATATATTAAAGCTGTTAATTTATACTTTTAGGTTCTACCCTTATTATAGATGACAATAATGTATTAACCGATTTTAATATTACTATTATAGATGTTAATGGCAAGCAGATATATAACAATTTTATTACAAATAACACTAATAAAATAACATTACCGATTAGCTTTATTTTATTAAAATAGCATTAGACAATACGCTTATAACAAGAAAAATTATAAT
>CAYOFS010000044.1:11102-14643 GCA_964403095.1 uncultured Flavobacteriaceae bacterium
TTTATTTTATTAAAATAGCATTAGACAATACGCTTATAACAAGAAAAATTATAATTACAAACTAGCTCAATTTAACCTGTATTATTCATAACGAAACCCTATGAGTAATACAGGTTAAGTTAACAATACTATTTTTTTTCAATTTTTCTATAACGTATATATGAAACAATAGAAAATATAAATATAAACACTATAAAGTAATAAATCCAATCAGGAATTGGAACTGGATCACCTTTACCATAAGAGTGCATTCCGCTTAAGTAATAATTTACTCCAAAATAAGTCATTATCAAAGTTGCAATAGAAATCATACTCGCAAAATTAAAAGCAAAACGACCTCTTAAACCTGGCACTAATCGCATATGGAGTATGAAAATATAAATCATCATAGAAATTAAAGCCCAAACCTCTTTTGGATCCCAAGACCAATATCTTCCCCAAGATTCATTTGCCCAAACACCACCTAAAAAGGTTCCAATAGTAAGTAAATATAAACCTGAGGTAATGGTCATTTCGTTAATATAGCTTAACTCCTTAATTGTATCTTGTAATTTACTTTTATTATTTGGTGTTCTAATAAGAAATAATAAGAGTACAAAAAACCCAATTAATGAACCTAGACCTAAAAATCCATAACTTGCTGTAATAATAGCCACATGAATCATTAACCAATATGATTTTAATACAGGTACTAAATTGGTCATTTCTGGGCTCATTAAGTTACCATGAGCAATGGCTAATAAAAATGCTGCAAATAAAACAGCCGCCGAAATAATAAATTTACTTCTATTTCTAGTGAAAGTTAAACCAGCAATTATAATAACCCATGCAATAAAAACAGTTGCTTCATAACTATTACTCCAAGGTGCATGATCGGCAACATACCAACGAACACCAAGACCTATTGTGTGTATAATTAAACCAATAATACTTACACCAATAAACAATTTAAGCAAGATGTTTACTAATTTATTTTTAGGCTTAAACAGGTTGATAAAAGTTAATATTAGCAATATAAATCCAATAGTAAAATAGAAAATCATTAATTTTAAAAATACACGATAACGATTGTATTTTATTTCTAAATCAATTTTAGTATCCGATATCATTACATCAATACCTACTTTTTTCTGATACGCTTTTATAATATTCAAATAATTATCGGCTTCCGTATAGTTTTTTGTTCTAATGGCATCGGCAAGTGAATTCAAATACATCTTGTGCATTTTAATAATCATAGTATCTTGACCAACAAAAACCTCTTTATTATTACCTGCAAACCATTTATTATTATCATCTCCATTTTTAGGATAGATATGTAGTAAACTTCCATTTAAAATGTTGTACCAAATATTTGCACGTTCGTCTAAATTAATAATCTCATTATCCGATGCATTTCTATCTGATTTTTTCTTTCTAAACGATTCGGCTACGAGTTTTTCTATAGAATAAGCACCACTTTCTTCAAAGAAATTAATCATTGAAGTATGGTTGTTTTTTAGTTTTAAACCGTTTGATAATTCGGAACCTAAGAGTTCGGAATATCCTAAAACAATAGGTTCCGCACTCCATAAATTAGGGAATAATTGAGCGGATAATAAGACTTGCTCAGCACTTAAACCCTTGTATTTATCCTTTTTAAATATTTTTCTTAAGGACTCTAATGCGTAAGTATTTACAGGTTTCATTCTACCTTTATGGTCTTGAATTAAAATCCTTGCAAACTTATCAGCATGTTCTTTACTTACACTTTGATCTTGTAATTGCTCCGTAGTAATTTCTTTATGAGTATGTGTATTTTGAGCTATAACACCAAAGCTTAAACTTAAAATTAAGAGTAAGACAGCATTTTTCTTTTTAGCTAATTTATTTAATTTATTAGATAAATCTGTAAAACGAGTTCCTTTCCAAAACATAGAGAAAAACATACCTATTCCCATTAGTGTATAACCAATATACGTGATTAACGTTCCCCAATAATCATGATTCACAGATAATATTGTTCCTTTTTCATCAGGATCATACGATGATTGGAAAAAACGATAACCTTTATAGTCTAAAACATGGTTCATAAAAATTCTAAAATTAAATGTTTTGTCTTTATCAATAACCGTTACTTCACTTGCATAAGAAGAAGCCGATTTTGTTCCTGGATAGCGCTCCAATTCAAAATCTCTCAATTTTATACCGAAAGGCGTTTTGTATATTATTGAACCGTAAGAAACGTTAAAATTCAATCCGTTTAAACTTATTTTTTTTGGTTTTGCAATTGCGCCACTTACTCCTTTTACGGTAACTATTTTTTCTTCTTTACCCGATTTTATTTTTAATGTTATAGCATCATAGGGGTAATTATCTTGTTCTTTTTTCGGAGCTGTTTCTTTTATAATTTTCCCTGTTTCTATATTTTTCACAACAAATCTAAGCTGATTAAAGGTATATAATTTCTTTATCTGAAGTAATGATAATGTATCTTTGGATACCTTAGTGAATTTTTGAGTTTGCATCTCCATATATGTACCATCAAACGATGATTGTAAGTGCTTTTCTCCATTTTTAACTAAAAAATTTACTCCTCCAGATACTGGATTATTGTAAGAGAATAGCGTATTTTGAATGTTTTTTATTTCGCCTTCTTTTAAAAAAACATCATTTCTAGAACCTGTACTTGATTCTACAATATGAATAAACGAATCGCCTTTTGAGTCTTCAATAAAACGTTCCTTAGCTTTATATATAAACTCCATTAATTCAACTGAAAAAGGAATTTTTTTATCACCTTGACCAAATTCACTAGATAAATTATATGAATTATTACCAATTTGCCCAAACAAAACAGGCTCTTTATAAGTTTTCATTACTTTATTATCATCAACTCGTGTCTGAATATAGGTTCTGTCGGAATAAATAGTAGAAGTAACCTGACCTTCACGTACAGGCATCATACCTTCAAAACTATAATACCTACTCACAAAAGCACCAATTAAGGTAATTACAAAAGCAATATGAAATAAAAACACCGCCCATTTTTCTTTACGGTATAGTTTGTATTTAAAAACATTTCCAACAAAATTAACCACAAGTATGAACATTAAAAATTCAAACCATTTGGTGTTATATATTACTGCTTTTGCTGTTGGAGTACCATAATCGTTCTCAATAAAAGTAGCAGATGCCATTGCAAAAACATAAGCCAAAATTGCTACTAACATTACTCTTGTACTGAATAAGTAGCTTAAAACTCCTTTGTTTTTCATGTAGAAAATAGTTAGACTGCAAAGATAATTATTTAATCAGTAGTAATAGGTTATAAAACTCATAAAATATATATTTATACTTTTATTTTTATTAAGTCTAAATACTACAAACTCAACCCAACTACAAAACCTATATTGCAAAGCAAACCACTTGCTATAATGAAAATGATCAAAATTTATTTAGCGCAAAATTGAGCTACAATTACTCATTCATTTTATATTTGTTTTCGTGAACCACTTCGTTAGGTTTCTATTGGTATTTTGACTTTTCATAACGAAAACAC
>CAYOFS010000045.1:0-14067 GCA_964403095.1 uncultured Flavobacteriaceae bacterium
GAACAAAATATGATATTAAAACTAAGGTTTTCCACTAAATTTGCAGTAGAACCAAGTTGATTTATTGTATATTCTAGGTTAGAATACCAAAAACTAAATTTTTTAATTAACTTTAAATAATTACCAATAAACGATTCAATAATTTAACGAATAAACATATTTACAGAATGAGTAAAATATTAATAATAGAAGATGAAGCTGCAATACGTAGAGTATTGAGTAAGATTATTTCGGAAGAAAGTAAAGAGTATAATGTAGAAACTGCTGAAGATGGTTTACAAGGGTTAGACTTGATAACTAAGAATGATTATGATTTGGTATTATGCGATATTAAAATGCCAAAAATGGATGGTGTTGAAGTGTTAGAGAAAACACAAAAAATAAAACCTGAAATTCCGTTTATTATGATTTCTGGTCATGGTGATTTAGATACAGCTGTGGAAACTATGCGTATGGGAGCTTTTGATTATATTTCAAAACCGCCAGACTTAAATAGGTTGTTAAATGCCGTAAGAAATGCCTTAGATAGAAAAGTGCTAGTGGTTGAGAATAAGCGTTTAAAGAAAAAAGTAAATAAAAAATATGAAATGATAGGCGAAAGTATAGCCATAGTTCATATTAAAGAAATAATTGATAAAGTAGCACCAACCGACGCTCGTGTTTTAATAACAGGAGAAAACGGAACTGGTAAAGAATTAGTAGCGCATTGGTTACATGAAAAAAGTTCGAGATATAGAGCACCAATGATTGAAGTGAACTGTGCTGCAATACCAAGTGAATTGATTGAAAGTGAACTTTTTGGGCATGTGAAAGGTTCTTTTACAGGTGCAAATAAAGATAGAGCAGGTAAGTTTGAAGCTGCAAATGGAGGTACTATTTTCTTAGATGAAATTGGAGATATGAGTTTGTCTGCTCAAGCAAAAGTATTACGTGCTTTACAAGAAAGTAGAATAAGTAGAGTAGGAAGTGATAAAGATATAAAAGTAGATGTGAGAATTGTAGCAGCAACAAATAAAGACCTGAAAAAAGAAATTGCCGATGGTAATTTTAGAGAAGATTTATACCACAGATTAGCAGTTATTTTGATAAAAGTTCCGGCTTTAAATGATAGAAGAGAAGATATTCCCTTACTTATTAATCATTTTGCAAAAAAAATAGCAAGTGAGCAAGGTGCTGTTGTAAAATCATTTTCAGCTAAAGCTTTAGAGCTTTTAAAAGAATATGATTGGACTGGTAATATTAGAGAATTACGTAATGTTGTTGAAAGATTAATTATTCTTGGTGAAGATGAAGTGTCCGATGAAGATGTAAAAATGTTTGCAACAAAGTAATTTATTTTTAAATGAATTTTAACAATAAAATAGTTTGGATAACTGGAGCTTCGTCTGGAATAGGTAAAGCCTTAGCTATTGAATTATCAAAACAAGGAGTGCGCATAATAATTTCTTCAAGAAATATGGAGAAGTTAGAAACGGTAAAGAATAGCTGTGTAAATCCTGAAAAAGTAAAAGTTTTAAAGTTAGATTTAGACGATTATCTAAACCTTGATAAAGTGGTAGCTAAAGCGATTAAGCTCTTTAACGGAATTGATATTTTAATCAATAATGGAGGAATATCTCAACGTTCTTTAGCAATAGACACTGGTATTGAAGTAGATACACGAATATTCAAAACCAATTATTTTGGTACAGTAGCTTTAACAAAAGCTTTACTACCTTATTTTACAGCCAAAAAAAGTGGACATTTTGTTGTAGTTACTAGTGTTGTTGGTAAAATAGGAACACCTTTGCGTTCTTCTTATGCGGCATCAAAACATGCTTTACATGGTTTTTTTGATAGTTTACGAGCCGAAATTCATAAAGATAATATTAATGTAACTTTGGTTTGCCCAGGTTATGTGAATACTAATGTTTCTATAAATGCCTTAATTGGCGATGGAACTCGTCAAAACATAATGGATAAAGCAACGGAAAAAGGTTTATCTCCTAAGCAATTTGCTAAAAGAATGATTAAAGTAATTAAAAGAAAAAAACAAGAAATTGTTATTGGTGGAAAATTAGAAATTTCAGCAGTCTATATAAAGCGATTTATTCCAAGATTACTTGCTAAGATGATTAGAAAAATAGATGTTGTTTAACAGAAATGAAAAGTAAAAAATGTTGAATTCTAATTAAATATTTTAACAAATCCACTATTTGCCAATTTACCAAATCAACAATTAAATATTTCACCAATTAATAATCTACCATGAAAGTAACAACAACCATAAAATTAGCAGAAATAAGCACATTAGAGGTTCAAAAAAACGCTAAAAAAGAGCTTAAAAAAATCCGTAAAGAATTAAGTAAGTTACAAGATAAAATGTATGCTCATGGTAAATATAGTTTGCTAATTTGCTTACAAGGAATGGATACTTCGGGTAAGGATAGCTTAATTAGAGAGGTTTTTAAAAATGTTAATGCAAATGGAGTAGTAGTAACAAGTTTTAAAGTGCCAAGCGAAAAAGAACTAAAACATGATTTTTTATGGCGACATTATATCTCTTTACCTGAACGTGGGAAAATAGGGGTTTTTAACCGTACGCATTATGAAAATGTTTTGGTTACTAGAGTGCATAAAAACTATATTTTAGGAGAAAATATTCCTTCAGTAAAAAGTGTAGATGATTTAGATGATTCCTTTTATGAAGATAGAATGAAGGCAATTGTTAATTTTGAAAATCATATAGTTGATAACGGAACAATCGTTCTAAAATTTTTTTTAAACATTTCAAAGGAAGAACAAAAAAACAGGCTATTGCGAAGGTTAAATCTCCCAGAAAAAAACTGGAAATTTTCAGCTGGAGATCTAAAAGAACGTAAACTTTGGAAGGAGTATCAATTCTGTTATCAAGATGCAATAAATAAGACATCTACAGAAAAAGCACCATGGTTTGTTGTTCCTGCTGATGATAAACCAACAGCAAGATTATTGGTTGCTAAAACAATATTAAAAAACCTTCAAGAATATACAGATATTGAATACCCTAAATTGGATTCTGAAACAATTGAAAACTTGCATATTTATAAAAAAAGGTTAATAAACGAATAATTTGTATATTTGAGCACTAACTATAAATAATACGATTATAAATGATTGAAAATTATATACATGAAGAGTGGAAAGATTTTAATTTAAATGATTGTGACCCTAAACTAATGGCTTATAAGATTTCCAATTATGGAAATGTTCAAATTAAAACAAAAACACAAACTCAATTTAGAAATCTAACTAAATTTGCTTACGCTACACGTTTTAAAATGTTTTTTTACAAGAAAATTGGTAATAAAACAGCTTCTTTTTATGTGCATAGAGCGGTTGCGATTTTATTTATTGAGAATAATGAAAATAAGAAATATGTTATTCACTTAGACCATGACCCTTTAAATAATTCGATAATAAATTTGCAATGGGTAAATCGAGTAGAATTAGTTAAACACCAGCATAAAAACCCAAAAAAACAAACTAAAAAAGGATATAAACTTAATGAAGGTAGAGTGAGGCTAATCAAAAAAAAATTAGCGAATCCTAACAATAAAACTCGAATTAAAATGATAGCAAAACAATTTGGCATCTCACCTATGCA
Organism: uncultured Flavobacteriaceae bacterium; assembly: GCA_964403095.1. Lineage (GTDB taxonomy): Bacteria > Bacteroidota > Bacteroidia > Flavobacteriales > Flavobacteriaceae > S010-17. The sequence goes on from CAYOFS010000045.1 coordinate 3,626, forward strand.
AGTTTGGCGTATCAAGTCTGGTGAGAATTGGTCGCATGTTAAAATTGAAGATTAGCAAATACTAATACCAGTTCTATTTTAAAATGTGCTAAATAAATTTGAAATATTTTTATGTTTTACTGCACTTCAAATTTCAAGCATAGCGATGTTATGGTTTAAATTTCAAGTGCGGTAAAACGTGAAAAGAAAATAATTTATAGTGTATTTTGATGTTGAATAGGTATAAGTTATCGTTTTGACTTTAAATTCATTTGAAAGGCTTTTACATTAAAATATAATCCTCTAATTTTTTGTTTATTCTGCTTGACATTTAAGTATTCTATTCTATGCTTATCAATGGTTTTTCTAATTCCATTAAAGGTTAGTTTTTTATGTTTCAAAAAATTCATTTTATGATTTCTATAAATAACGTGGTAAGCAGTACTTTTAGATAACCCATCTCCAGAAGATGATATTGCACTATATATAATGTTTAACTTATTTTTTGTGATTTTAAATCCTTCAAAATTCTTGTTTTTTTTATATAGGTAGGCTTTGTATATTAATACTTCAATATTAAAAGGGTTTTCTTGTAAAGCATGATTAGAAAAAAAAAGCAATTTATCAATATTATTTTTTGTTATTTTTCCTTTGCTATAAACAGTTAAACTATCACGATATTTAGAAGTATTAAACGGCTTATACGAAGTTTGATAAATGAAGCCATAATATAAATGTCGCTTTTCTTTTAAGGTCATTGTTGATTGAGCATTGTTGTATTTTTTGAATAAAAGAGAGTAGTTTAAATCTGATTTGGTCTTTTTTATATTTCGTTTTATTCTAGAGTAATTTGGCTTTTCGGTGTTATCGTGTTGAAGAAAAACACTTAGAAAGCATAGGCTAGTAAAAATAGTAATTAGTTCAAGTCTAAAGAAAAGCATAAAATGAATTTAAACGATAGATATTAGTACGTGTATTTATTTTGGAGTTGTTTTATGTGTTACAATGTGTTTTTTTTTTTAAAATAAACCACTTTTATTCCAATATTTTTTAACATAAAAACAAAAACCCTCACAATCAAAAGATTATAAGGGTCTTTGTGAAGGCGACAGGATTCGAACCTGTGACCGTCGCCTTAGAAGGGCGATGCTCTATCCAGCTGAGCTACGCCTCCATTAATGCAATATTGCATTTAGTATTGTCGGGGTGGCAGGATTCGAACCTGCGGCCTCCACGTCCCAAACGTGGCGCGATAACCGGGCTACGCTACACCCCGAAATGATTATCTATAAAAAAATGCGGAGAGGAAGGGATTCGAACCCCCGGTACCCGTAAAGGTACAACTCCTTAGCAGGGAGCCCCGATCGACCACTCTGGCACCTCTCCAATTTTTTACTTTGCAATGAACTTAATTTTGCGAGTGCAAAGGTAACATTAGATTTAGAATATTACAAGTTTTTTTAAAGTTTATTCAGGATATTCAATTCGTAAGTGATAAATATTTTTTAACTTCCTCTTTATCACTTTTTTAATAGTTTGTATTTCTTGAAAAGTAATATTAGCATTCATGTACTGCCCGTTATTCATTTGTCCGTTAATGACTCTATCAATTAATTCATCAATTGATTGTGCTGTTGGTTCTTTTAAGCTTTTTGAGGCAGCTTCAGAGGCATCAGCCATCATTAAAATAGCTGTTTCTTTTGAAAAAGGGATTGGACCAGGATATCTAAAATCACTTTCATTTAAATCATTTGGAGATATTGATTCTTGTTGTTTATAAAAATAATATACGAGACTAGTTCCGTGATGTGTTCTTATAAAATCAATGACTCTTTCAGGTAAACCGTATTTTTTTGCTAACTCAATCCCTCCAATTATGTGATTAATTATAATTTTAGCACTATCTTTTGGAGATAATTCATTGTGAGGATTTACATTAGTTGATTGATTTTCGGTAAAAAACATTGGATTTAACATTTTTCCTATATCGTGATAAAGAGCTCCTGTTCTAACTAGCATTGCATTTGCACCAATCTCGTTTGCAGAAGCTTCTGCTAAGTTTGCCACTTGCATTGAATGTTGAAAAGTTCCAGGTGCTTTTTCGTTTAATTCTCTAAGTAATTTTGAGTTTGTGTTTGATAGCTCTAGTAAAGAAACATCGGAAACTAAGCCAAAAACTTTTTCATAAATCCAAATTAGGTATTGAGATAATAAAGCTAAAACGCCGTTTAAGGCAAATAATGCAAAATATATTGCATTAATATTCGCTAAAGACCCTTCTTGAATAATAAAAAATGCGAAATAAGCCAGCATATATACAAAGGTTATCTGACTTATAGATATAAATAAATTTGCACGTTTATATAATTCGGATACAGTTAAAATAGTAACAATACCAGCAATTACTTGTAGAAATATAAACTCAAAACTATTGGGAACAATAAAGCCTAATAATAAAACGGTTAAGACATGGGTTATTAAGCCTAATCGAGCATCAAAAAAAGCTTTTATAACAATTGGTAAAATAATTAATGGCACAGCAATAATAAAACTAGGCTTATACTTAATTGTCATGGTTACTAAAAATACCATAAATAAAATATTGAAAAATATAAATGTTATTTTATTATTATTATCAAATATTTCAATTCTATATTTTTTTAAAAATAATAATAACATAACCAACACAAGGGATACAAGTATTGTATATCCAAGAATAAGCCAATAATAATTAGTGTCGCTTTGTAATTGCGACGAATACTCACTTTTTAAAGATCTTAAGATGTTGTATTTCTCTTCTTCAACATTGTTGCCTTTTGATATGATTAAATCTCCAGCATTTATCTTGCCTTTAGTTAATGATAGGTTTTTCAGTTCGGTTTCTAATAACTTGTTAGTGAGTTGTTTATCAAAAACAACATTTGGTTTTATCAAATCTTTTAATATGGATTTTATTTTTTGAATTTCTAAAGAGTTATCTAAAGCGAAATACTGTTCTATTTCTTTATCAATATTACTCTTGCTTAAAAGTTTATTTGATATAATATCAAAAGCTTCATTTCCCTTTTTAAGTGTAATAATTTTTCCTTTTTCAGCAGCTAGTGAAATGACTCCATATTTGTAAATATTTTTAACAAAACTATTCCCTTTTTTTATTAAGTCATTATTATGTATGGTATCCTCTAAAGAGCTATTTAGTTTTTTTTCTAAATTATTTAAAATATCAGTTGTGATTTCAATATCATAAATATAGAATAATTGTTTATTGGTCTTGATGTCTTGTATTGTTTTTTCAATTTCTTTATCTGATTTTTGAATTGCAAAATCAAAAGGAGCATGAAGATCTTCATATTGCCATATTTTACCTTTTTGAATATCATATTTAAAATAAACACCTTTAGGGAATAAATAAACAATTAGGATTGTTGTTATAACAAATAAAAATGATTTGTAAATCAATCCGTGGTTTTGATATACTTTATTTAATAAGTTTTTCATTAAAAATATTTAATATAAGTTCAAAAATAGATAAATAAGATGAGATATTTTAAAAGTAGCTAATAAAATCAAAGAAATTAGTTAATTTCGCATCATAATTTATTTAAAGATTATTAAAAATGAAAGAAGTAGTAATTGTATCGGCTGTTAGAACAGCAATGGGAAGTTTTTTAGGAAGTTTATCAACTGTATCTGCAACTAGGTTAGGGGCAACTGTTATTAATGCTGCCTTAGAAAAAATAAACCTAAATCCAAGTTCTGTAGACGAAGTGTATATGGGTAATGTTTTGCAAGCGGGTTTAGGGCAAGCTCCTGCACGACAAGCTGCAATATTTGCAGGTTTACCAGATAGTATCCCTTGTACAACAATAAATAAAGTATGCGCTTCAGGTATGAAAGCTGTAATGTTAGCTGCTCAATCTATAAAATGTGGTGATGCAGATGTTGTTATTGCTGGAGGAATGGAAAATATGTCATCTGTACCTCATTATGTTGCCGCTAGAAAAGGACAGAAATTAGGTAATATAACTATGAGTGACGGAATGGTTTTAGATGGCTTGACTAATGTTTATGATCAAAAACATATGGGTACTTGTGGTGATTTATGTGCAAAGGAGCATGATTTTTCAAGAGAAGACCAAGATAAATTTGCTATAGAGTCATATAATCGATCAGCTAAAGCTTGGGCTGATGGAAAATTTAATAATGAAGTTGTACCTGTTGAGATACCACAGCGTAGAGGTGATGCTATTATTTTTAAAGAAGATGAAGAGTATAAAAATGTAAAAATGGATAAAATTTCTACTTTACGACCTGTATTCACAAAAGATGGAACTGTTACGGCAGCAAATGCATCGACATTAAATGATGGAGCTTCAGCACTTATAATTATGAGTAGAGAAAAAGCAGATGAGTTAGGTTTAAAACCTCTTGCTGTTATAAAAGGATATGCTGATGCTGCCCAAGAACCAGAATGGTTTACAACAGCACCTGCTAAAGCTTTACCAAAAGCTTTACATAAAGCAAATATTAATTTAGATGATGTTGATTATTTTGAATTTAATGAGGCTTTTTCTATTGTCGGACTTGCAAATATGAAGATTTTAGGACTAAATAATAGTAATGTAAATATAAATGGAGGTGGTGTTTCTTTAGGACATCCATTGGGTTCTTCGGGATCTAGAATCATAGTAACATTGATAAATGTTTTAGAACAAAATAATGCTAAAATTGGAGCAGCAGCTATATGTAATGGAGGTGGAGGAGCAAGTGCCATTGTTATTGAAAAATGCGATTAAACAGGCGAATAATTAAAATAATTTGACTTTTAGTAATTTACTTATTGTCAGTCAGTTTTGCGTTTATTGTCTAACAGTCTAATGTAGGCATATTAATAATTAGTATGTTTTTGTATTCTCGAAGAAAAGACGCTAAATATCAAAATAAAAACATCAATTTAAGAGTTAGAACTTTTATTCCTTAATTTTAAGGAAGGCAAAAAATAGGATTATGGAATTTGGAATTTGCAATTTAAATAGTATTCCTTTAAGGATAGATCCTTCTGATGCTAGTGAAATGGTTTCACAGGTTCTTTTTGGAGAACACTTAACTGTGTTAGAAACAAAAAAACAATGGCTTTATGTGAAATTAGCATTTGATGGGTATAGAGGTTGGATTGATAGTAAGCAAGTGATTGAAATAACAAAAGATTATTTTAAGGAACTACAAAGCACCAATACTTTTTTTTTAAAAGAATTAGTTAGCCTTGTTGCTGTTAAAGATAAGTTAATACCTTTAACAATTGGAGCAACCTTACCTAATTATTCGGATAATAAATTTTCAATAAATGATTCTGTTTTTGAAGTGGATGGTGAAGTTGAAACAAGTAAACTGTCTAAAAAAAGCATAACCGAATCTGCTTTTATGTATCTTAACGCTCCTTATCTTTGGGGAGGAAAAACACCTTTTGGAATCGACTGTTCTGGATTTACACAAATGGTGTATAAAATGAATGGATTTAAGCTTTTTAGAGACGCATCTCAACAGGCAAAACAAGGAGAGGTCTTGAGTTTTATTGAAGAAAGTGAAGCAGGTGATTTGGCTTTTTTTGATAATAATGAGGGTAATATTACTCATGTTGGAATTATATTACCAAATAACTATATTATTCATGCTAGTGGAAAAGTTAGATTAGATAGATTGGATCAAAGCGGAATTTATAATGAAGAAACCAATAGGCATACACATAAATTAAGAATGATTAAACGAATGTTTTAATCTAGATTAAACTACTTCTGCAACTACAAAGGTGCTTCCTCCAATAAAAATTAAATCATTTATAGAAGCTTTTTTCTTTGCCATTTTTAGAGCAGATTTAACGGAATCATATTGGTTGCCTATTAAATTAAAACTTACAGCTTTAGTTTTTAAAACTTTAGAGTCTAAGCCTCTTGATATGTTTGGTTTACAAAAATAATAAGTTGCATTTTTAGGAAATAAAGGTAAAATTGTGTCTAAATTCTTATCGTTTACGACTCCTAATATAATATGTAATTTTTCATATACTTCGTTAGTTAATTGTTCTAAGACATAAGATAATCCTTCGGTATTATGTGCTGTATCGCAAATTATTTTAGGTTTTGTGTTTAGTAATTGCCATCGCCCTTTAAGGCTTGTGTTTTTCACAACATTTAATAAGCCGTTTTGTATATTTTTAGCGGTTATTTTAAATCCTAAATTTTGTAAAATAACTATTGTTTGTACAGCAGTTTTAACATTGTTTTTTTGATATGTTCCTTTTAAATCTGTTTTATATTTAGAATTTATTAAATCCGATGCATAATAAATAGTAGCATTGTTTTTGATAGCTGTACTGTTGAATGTAGTTGTTGTTTCTTGTTGTTTTTCTCCTATCACAATAGGTGTGTTAGGTTTGATAATCCCAGCTTTTTCTGAAGCTATTTTAGTTAATGTATCTCCTAAAAACTGAGTATGATCAAAACCAATATTAGTAATGACTGAAACTAAAGGATTGATAATATTAGTAGAATCTAATCGTCCGCCTAAGCCAACTTCAATTATAGCAATATCAACTTTTTTTCTAGCAAAATTATCAAATGCCATGCCTACGGTCATTTCGAAAAATGATAAATTTTGTTTTTCAAGAAAAGCTTTATTTCGTTTTATAAAATTAATAATACAATTTTTTCGCATAGGTTTCCCGTTAATACGAATACGCTCAATAAAATCTTTTAAATGTGGTGAAGTATATAATCCAACTTTCAATCCGCTTTCTTGTAAGATAGATGCAAGTATGTGCGAAGTAGATCCTTTTCCATTAGTGCCAGCAACATGAATTGTTTTGATTTTTTTTTCAGGGTTACCTAAATAATCTGAAAATGCCAAGATATTAGTTAAATCCTTTTTAAAAGCAATCTTGCCTTGGCGTTGATACATCGGTAAACGAGAAAACATCCAATCAATAGTTTGTTGATAGATAGATGATTTTGAATTTTGAATTTTGAATTTTGAATTTTCAGTATCTTGTTTCTTGCCTTTTACTTCCTGTCTCTTTTTCATCATTTTTTCATTCAAGACTAACATTTAAACCTATTTCCCCAAACTAAAATTAACAACAACAAAACCTGTTTGTGTGGCAGGAGCATTTGGAGCAGAATCAAATTTGTAAGACATAGCTGTTTTTTTTGCAGCAGCGTTTAAACAAGGATCGTCAGATTGTTGGATGGTTGTTTTAATTACCTTGCCGGCTCTATTTACAAAAATTTTAACAACAACCTTACCTTCTTCATTACAATCTTGAGGGAATTTTTTAACGCCTAATTTTTTCCTGCCATTTAATCCATAGCCAGAGCCATTTCCGCTTCCGGCACCGTAATAACTATTAGCATACGGATTTCCGTTAATATCTCCTTGATTACCTTGCTGATTACTATCACCGTCGCCACTACTTGATGTTCCGTTATTTGTTGGTCCATTTAGTATATTATTCAAAGCATCAGTAGTGCTTTTATCTGGTGTTGGAGGAGCTGGAGTTTCCTTTACGGGATCTTTAGCTTCTTTTACAGGTTCTTTAGGCGTTTCTTTTACAGGTTCAACCTCTTTAACAGGTTCTTTAACGGGTTCATTATTTACTTCAGGAGCATCTTCGGTATCTTGTGTGATTACCTCTTCTTCTGTAGGAGTCTCTTGAGGTTTTACTTCTTCAACAGGCTGTTCTGGTTGTTTCTCTGGCTGTTCTTCTTGTTGCTGTTGTTCTGGAGCTGTTTTGACTTGCTCAGTAGATGTAGTATTATTACCACTTCCTGCATCGGTATAGCCAAAATTTACTTCAACTCCATATTCATCTGGTGGATCTTTATAATCTAATCCAAATGCGAAAATTATAAACACAACTAATAACATTAATAATAATGTTAAAACAGCTGATTTTTTTTTATGTTTTGTATCGAGTAATTTCATAATATAAAGTTTTAATTTTGAATGTTAAATTTTGAATGAAACCAATTTGATATTCAATACGTAACATTTTAAACTTATTTTACTTAGTTCTAACAGCTAATGATGATTTAATTCTATTTCTATTGGCAATATCCATTACATATACGGCGTGTTTCATAGGTACATTTTCTTCCACCCTAAGTGTTATTGTTCGGCCTCTTCCTTTACCAACTTTAGCTAATATTTCACGTTCTAGACTTCCTTTTGAAACTCTTTTTCTGTTAACAAAATACTGCATTTTTTTATTTATGCTTACTGAAACACTTTTACTTTGTGTAGTTTTACTTGATGATTTTGGCAATAGTAAATCAATAGCTTCGGCAGATACTAGAGTAGAAGCAATCATAAAAAATATTAATAGTAAGAAAACAATATCGGTCATTGACGACATGTTAAATTCTGGTGTTACTTTATTTCGTCCTCGTATATTCATAGGTGTGAATTTGTTTATTTGTAGAGTTTATTTAAAATTGAGAATAAACTAGTTAAACTGGCTCATTCAGTAAATCTAAAAACTCCACAGATTGTGCTTCCATTTGATAGACTACTTTATTTGTTTTTACAACTAAATGATTATATGCAATATAAGCAACAATACCTACAACTAAACCACCAACAGTAGTTGTCATTGCGGTATATAAGCCATCTGCCATTGTTTTAATATCAATTGAACCTCCAGCATTTGCTATTTCAAAAATAGATAAAATCATTCCGATAACAGTTCCTAAAAAACCAATCATTGGAGCAGCTCCAGAAATGGTAGCAAGAACACTTACATTTTTTTCAAGTTTATAAATTTCTAATTTACCTGCATTTTCAATTGCTGTATTAATGTCTTCTAAAGGTTTTCCTATTCGGGATATACCTTTTTCAATTAATTTTGCAGCAGCAGATTTAGATTGTTGTGCGCATAACATTCTTGCAGCATCAATTCTACCTTTTGAGATATTATCTTTAATTTGATTCATAAAATTCTTATCTACTTTAGAAGCAGATTTAATAGCGAATAGTCTTTCAAAGTAAATAAAAACAGCTACAACCAGTAATATAAATAGTATTGCCATAATAATTTTCCCTCCAGTTCCACCTTCCATTATTAACTTGTAAATAGAAAGTGTTTTTTTTGCAGATTCTCCATTAGCTGCTTGTTGTAAGGATATAAATAATTTCATTTTGTTTAAATTGGTTTATGGTATGCTTAACGCATGTTTTTAATAATTATTGCTGTATTTTTTATAAAATCGAATTTGATTTATAAATTTTCTGCAAAGTAATATTTTTTATCAAATTGACAATTTAGAATGATTATTTTTTTATTTAATGATGTGATTTTTTAAAAAATACTATCTTGCGCAAAAATAATAATTAATGATGTTATACACATTATTTGCTGGAATAATAGCATCTTCAATACATGTAATTTCTGGACCAGATCATTTAGCAGCAGTAGCTCCTTTGGTAGTTGAAACAAAGCGTAGCGCATGGAAAATAGGGTTATCTTGGGGTTTAGGGCACGTTATTGGTATGCTTTTGATTGGAGTTTTATTTTTAATATTTAAAGAATATATACCAATTGAAATTATTTCTCAATACAGTGAGCAACTTGTAGCTGTTATTTTGATAGGGCTAGGTATTTTAACTTTTTATAGAATATATAGAAAGCAAAAAACACATAAACATCCACATATCCATTTTACTGACGAACCATTTATACATATTCATAAGCATAATCATATTCAAAATGAAAAAGAAGTGCATGAACATACGCATGTAAGAGTGGTTAAGCAGAATATTATAGGTGCTTTTGCTATTGGTTTGGTTCATGGTTTAGCAGGAGTTGCACATTTTATACTATTATTGCCTGCATTAAGCTTTCCTTCAAAAACAGAGGGAATTCAGTACATTGTTGGTTTTGCGTTAGGTAGTATTTTGGCAATGTCTTTATATGCATTGATATTAAGTAAAATAACCTATTTTTATAAGCAAAAAAAAGGAGATTCGTTATTTAATGCGATTCGTTTTTCTGCGGGATTATTTGCTATTATTATTGGTTTTTATTGGTTGTATAGTGCGTGATCTTTGAGGGTTTACACTGTTATTTAGAAAGAATATAAATTATTTTTTTTTAAAAAAAAATCAATAATTTATTGTAAATTGCGCCAAAATTAATGATACTCTAACTACAAAATATATATAAACTATGGCTGTTAATAAGAAGAGAGATACTTACCTTCAAACAATAATTAAGCAAGGTTATTCAAGACGTGATTTTATGAAATTCACAACTTATATGGCAGCATATATGGGGTTGCAGAATTCAGCTATTGGTCAAATAACTAAAGCGCTAGAATCTACACCTAGATTACCAGTAATATGGGATCATTATCAAGAGTGTACTTGTTGTAGCGAATCATTTATTAGGTCAGACCACCCTATTGTTGCTGATA
>CAYOFS010000046.1:0-14064 GCA_964403095.1 uncultured Flavobacteriaceae bacterium
GGATTTTTTTTTAATTTTGTTATAAAACAGACTTAAATTGTTTTAAAAAACGCTCATCATTTTCATAAAACATTCTAATATCTGGTATTTGATATAGAAGCATTGCAATACGTTCAATCCCCATTCCGAAAGCGAAACCAGAATATTCTTCAGGATCTATATTGGCATTTTTAAGAACATTAGGATCAACCATTCCGCAACCCATAATTTCTAACCAACCAGTACCTTTCGTTATTTTATGATCGATTTCTGTTTCTAAACCCCAATAAATATCAACTTCGGCGCTAGGCTCTGTAAAAGGAAAATAGCTTGGACGGAGTCTAATTTTAGATTTTCCAAACATTTCTTTGGTGAAGTATAATAAAGTTTGTTTTAAGTCGGCAAATGAAACATTTTTGTCAATATATAAACCTTCCACTTGATGAAATATACAATGCGCTCTAGCCGAAATATCTTCATTTCTAAAAACACGACCAGGAGAAATTGTTCTAATAGGTGGTTTGTTATTTTCCATATATCTTACTTGTACCGATGAAGTATGAGTGCGTAATAAAATATCTGGATTTTGTTCAATAAAAAAGGTGTCTTGCATATCTCTAGCAGGATGATGCTCTGGTAGATTTAATGCCGTAAAATTATGCCAATCATCTTCAACTTCTGGTCCTTCGGAAACATTAAAGCCTATTCTAGCAAAAATATCAACAATTCTATTTCTAACAATTGAAATTGGGTGACGAGAGCCTAATTCTATTGGTTCAGCAGGTTTTGTTAAGTCTCCAAATAATAAAGTTTGTTCGCTCGAGTTATCTAGATTATCTTTTAATTCGTTTACTTTTTCGGTTGCGGTATTGCGTAAATTATTTAATGCTTGACCGATATCTTTTTTTAACGAAGCATCAACTTGTTTAAAATCGTTAAATAATTCTTTTAACATTCCTTTACTTCCTAAATATTTAATACGAAAAGTTTCTATTTCTTCCTTGCTCGTAGCTTTAAATACTTTTACATCACTGATAAGTTTATTTATCTTGTCTAACATCTATTTATTATTTAATAAGCAACAAAGATAATCATTTTATAATTTATTTTTTAAATTGTTGGCTGTTTAATTACTATTTTAAGCAAAAAAAAACCTGCTATTTCTAAAATAGCAGGTTTCTGTTTTGATATAGATTATCTGAGTGCTTTACCTTTTTTATCGTAAAAACGAAATTGAAGGTATTGGTACGCATCTCTTGGTAATATTTTTATCCATTTTTTATAGCTCAAAAACCATTTTTGTTGAATGGAAGGAAATCCTTTTTGCAAATATGCAGCAATAAAAGGATGTACATTTAATACCAGTCCGTTATATTTAGGATGGTTGATAAGCCTAACAATGTCATGTTCTAATTTGTCTATCATAACTATTGGAGCTTCAACTCTTCCGTTTTTATTTGGGTTTGGCTCTGTAGTGTCAATAACGAGTTCTTGTCTAACACGTTGTCTTGTTATTTGCACTAACCCAAATTTTGTTGGAGGTAAAATTTTATGCTTTGTTCTGCTGAATTGCATTTCGGCTTTCATATGTTCAAAAAGCTTATTTCTGCTTTGCGCAGTATGCAAGTCTATAAAATCAACTACAATAATTCCACCCATATCTCGCAACTGTAATTGTCTTGCGACTTCGGTTGCAGCGATTAGGTTTACTTCTAGAGCAGTATCTGCTTGAGAGTTTCCTTTACTTGAACGATTACCGCTATTTACATCAATAACATGTAAAGCTTCGGTATGTTCAATCACTAAGTAAGCTCCTTTTTGCATAGAAACAGTTTTTCCAAAAGCGGATTTAATTTGTCTTTCAATACCAAATTTATCAAAAATCGGTATATCGGAGTAGTAATGTTTTACTATTGATGCCTTTTCAGGAGCAATTCGTTGGATATATTCTTTAAGTTCCTTTACTAATTCTTTATTGTCGGATAAAATTCTAGTAAATTTATCATTAAAAATATCTCTTAAAATTGACGATGCTCTTGTAACTTCGGACAATACTTTTGTTGGAATTTTCGGATTTGGTTTTGCAATTTCTTCGCACATAGACTTCCATCTATCTAATGAATTTTGCAAATCCTGATCTAATTCGGCTACTTTTATATGCTCAGCAACTGTACGTAGTATTACGCCAAAGCCTTTTGGTTTAATGCTTCTAACCAATCTTTTTAAACGCTCTTTCTCAGCTTTACTTCCTATTTTTTGCGAAACAGAAATCCTGTCCGAAAAAGGAACTAATACTAAATATCGTCCTGCGATAGATAATTCCGAGCTGATTCGTGGTCCTTTTGTTGAGATAGGTTCTTTTACTACTTGTACAAGTAGATTTTGACCAGATTTTATAACATTTTCAATTTTACCATGCTTATCAATATTTTTTTCAAACTTAAAATCTTTCAGTAAATAATCTTTACTTCCAGCTTGTATTTGTTTTAAGAATTTTTGATAAGATAATAACTTTGGACCTAAGTCATGATAATGTAAAAAAGCATCTTTTTCACTTCCAACATTAACAAATGAAGCATTTAATCCATTTAAAGTTTTTTTTACTTTGGCTAAAAATATATCGCCAACAGCAAATTTATTGTCATTTTTTTCTTTGTGTAGCTCTATTAATTTACCATCTTTTAATAAAGCAAAATCTATATCAGAGTAATTCGATCTAATTATTAATTCTATATTCACTCTGTAATGTTTTGTTCCTATTTAGTGTAAAACTAAAAGGAAGATTAATATTTTTGTATACAAACGAAACTTAGATATTTACAATCTAGTTTCTATTTCAAAGAACGATAAAAAGCAAAATGATGCGTGATAAATCACGCATCTATTTTATTTCTTCTTTTTGTGACGATTTTGTCTACTTCTTTTTTTACGCTTGTGAGTAGCTATTTTGCTACGCTTTCTTTTTTTACCACTTGGCATAGTATATTGTTTTAAAGATTAATTTAGTTTACTTTTACTTTGCTTTTAACAGCTTCAACAAAAATCTTTGCAGGTTTAAATGCAGGAATATTGTGAGCTGGTATTTTAATTGTTGTGTTTTTTGTGATATTTCTACCAGTTTTTTCAGCTCGTTTCTTAACAATGAAACTACCAAATCCACGTAGATATACGTTTGTTCCGCTTTCTAAGGCGTCTTTTACTTCCGTCATTAAATCTTCAACTACTCTTAAAACGTCTGCTTTTTCCATTCCAGATTTTCCAGCAATATTTGATACGATCTCTGCTTTTGTCATTTTATACTATTTATTCTAGTTAATAATTAATTTAATTTTAAGTTTGCAAATATATACTTTTTAATTTATTATCTAGGCTAATTAGTTAAAATTTAAACTAATAAATTTATCCGTTTTTAAAATTTTGCTTTTCATGGAGTTTTCAAAAAATATTACAGCTTGGTATCAAGTAAATAAACGTGATTTTCCATGGCGTAAAACAAAAGACCCATATAAAATTTGGTTATCCGAAATTATTTTACAACAAACAAAGATAGAGCAAGGCTTACCTTATTATATGTCTTTTGTAGAAAACTATCCTAATATTGAGACTTTAGCTATTGCTGATGAACAAGAAGTGTTAAAACTTTGGCAAGGATTGGGGTATTATTCAAGAGCTCGAAATTTGCATTTTACCGCAAAAAGTATAGTTAAAAATCATAATGGTAAATTTCCTGATAATTATAACGAATTATTAAAATTAAAAGGCGTTGGAGATTATACTGCATCGGCAATATCATCAATTTGTTTTGATGAAAAATGTGCAGTTGTTGATGGAAATGTCTATAGAGTACTATCTCGATATTTCGGAATTGAATATGCTATAAACTCATCTAAAGGAATTAAGAAGTTTAAAACATTAGCACAGAGTCTTTTGTTAAATGAGAATTTCGGATTGCATAATCAAGCAATAATGGATTTTGGAGCGACAATATGTACGCCTAAAAAAGCTAAATGTGATTCGTGTATTTTTTGTGAAAGCTGTTCTGCACTACAACATAATAAGGTAAGTGAGTTACCAGTTAAAACACCAAAAATTAAAATTAAAAAGCGATATTTTAACTACCTAGTTGTGCTTTCAAAAAAAAACAAAATCACTTTAAATAAAAGAATAAATAAAGGAATTTGGCAAAATTTGTTTGAATTTCCGTTAATTGAAACAGTAGAAACTATAACTATAAAAACTCTTGTTGAGCATGAGTATTTAGAAAAAATAATAAATAAAAAACAACTTGTTGATGTGTCATTATTTAATCCTAAACCAATAATTCACAAACTTTCACATCAGCATATTTATACAAGTTTTTGGATTGTGAATTATAATGGCTCTGTTTCTAATACTATTAGTATAGATGAGTTGAAAAAATATCCCGTTCCTGTGCTTATTGATAACTTTATTAAAGATTTTGAAATGTAAGCTATTTTTTTACTATTTTTGGTTAAAATTTAATCTAGAAAATGGCATCAATAAATAAAGTTATGCTCATGGGGCATCTTGGTGACGAAGTTAAAATGCATTATTTTGACGGAGGAAATTGTCTTGGCAGATTTCCGATAGCAACAAATGAAAGTTATACAAATAAAGCTACGGGTGAACGTATTAAAACTACAGAGTGGCATAATCTTGTTGTGAGAAATAAATTAGCCGAAATATGTGAAAAATATTTAAGTAAAGGAGATTTAATACATGTAGAAGGACGAATAAAAACACGTCAATGGCAAGCCGAAGATGGCAGTAAACGTTACATGACCGAAATTCAAGTTGTAGATTTGCAATTCATAAATACAAAAAAAGGCGCTGCTAGTTCAGATGAAAAAACCGAAATACCTGTAAATAAACCAACAAATACAAACTCTTCTCCAATTGTTGAAGATGATGATTTACCATTTTAATATAATAAATATTGGATCCAGAACCCTTTCATTTTTTACTACTTACTAATATAATAAGCCTTCAAATAGGTATTGAAATTATAGTGTTGATTTTATTATTAATATTATCAGCTCTTGTTTCAGGAGCCGAAATTGCTTTCTTTTCATTATCAAAACGTCAAATTGATGAGGCCAAGGATCAAAAGATTAAAAATATAGCAATAATAAGCACTCAATTAAATAGACCTAAAAAATTATTAGCAACCATACTTATTGCTAATAATTTTATAAATATTTTATTTATTTTAATATTTTCTTTCGTAAGTTCTTATTTTTTCGAGTCTATAGAGTCGAAAGCTGTAAAATTTGTTGTAGAAGTTGTTCTGGTAACCTTTTTATTGTTGCTGTTTGGAGAAGTACTCCCAAAAGTTTATGCAAATAGAAATGCCTTGAAATTTGCGACTTTTATGGCGCAACCTATTAAAGTATTAAACACTGCATTTACGTTTTTAAGTGTTCCATTAATGCAACTAACATCGATTGTGGAAAATAAATTTCAAAAAAAAACAACTGATTTATCGGTTGAAACCTTATCTGAAGCATTAAAACTTGCAACAAATGACACTTCACAAGAAGAACAAAAAATATTAGAAGGTATTGTGAATTTTGGGAATACAGAAACGGTTCAAGTTATGCGTCCGAGAATTGAAGTATTTGCTTTAAGTGATGATGAAGAATTTAAAACAGTGCTCAAGAAAATAGTTAAAAACGGACATTCTCGTATTCCTGTCTATCATGAGACTATAGATTCTGTTATAGGCATTCTTTATACAAAAGATATTCTAATGCATTTAGATAAAGCCAATTTTCAATGGCAGAAATTATTAAGAGAGGCGTTTTTTGTACCTGAAAATAAAAAATTAGACGATCTGTTAAAAGAGTTTAAAACTAAAAAAATACATCTTGCAATTGTAGTTGATGAGTATGGAGGAACGTCTGGAATTGTAACACTTGAAGATGTTATTGAAGAAATTGTAGGCGATATTAATTATGAATACGATGAAGATGATTTTTCATATTCCAAAATAGACTCTAAAAATTATATTTTTGACGCAAAAATATCGATAAAAGACTTCTGTAAAATATTAGAATTGAATGAAGATGATTTTGAAAATAATAAAGGCGAATCGGAAACTATTGCAGGGCTTATTTTAGAAATTCACGAACAATTCCCTAAAAAAGGAGATAGAATAGTGTTTAAGAATATAAGTTTTATTATAGAATCTTTTAATAAAAAAAGAATTAAACAGGTGAAAATCACCTTAGAATAATCATGAATTTTAAATATTATTATATAGTTGTTTTGTTGGCTGTTTTTATATCATGTAAAGATGATGATTACTTACCTAAGCCAAAAGGTTTTTTAAGATTAGAATATCCTAAAGTAACTTATGAAAAATCAAAGACTGTTCCGTATGAGTTTGAAACTAATAATAAAGCACAAGTCTTGGTTAATAGCAAAAGTTGGATGAGAATTAAGTATCCAGAATTAAAAGCTTCGATTGATATTACATATAGACCAGTAAAAAACAATATTACAAAGCTATTTAAAGAATCAGATAAATTAACTTTAAAACACGCTTCTAAAGCCAATGAGATATATTCTGATCAATATATAGATAAAAGAGAAAGAGTTTATGGAGCGCTTAATAATGTTACAGGTAATGTTGCTTCACCATTACAATTTCATGTAACGGATAGTGTTAAGCATTTTTTAGTTGGCTCTGTCTATTTTGATTCGAAACCGAATTACGATTCTATTTACCCAGCCATTAAGTTTATAGAGCGTGATGTTAAGCATTTAATGAGTACCGTTAAGTGGAGAAACTAAGCTTGTGAGATTAATAAAATTAGATGTTTAGGTAGTGATATATTTATTTTTAAAAAAAGAAGTAAAATAGTTTGTGAGTTGTTTAAAGTATACTTACTTTTGCACCTCGATTTTAAAGAAAGAAAACAATGTCTAGAGTTTGTGAACTTACAGGAAAAAAAGCAATGGTTGGAAACAATGTTTCTCATGCTTTGAATAGAACTAAAAGAAAATTCAATGCGAATTTGATGAAAAAACGTTTTTTCATACCAGAAGAAGGTAAATGGATTACGTTAAAGGTTTCAGCATCTGCGTTAAAAAATATTAATAAATTAGGAATCTCAGCAGTCCTTAAAGATGCTAGAACTAAAGGATTTTTAAAAAGATAGATTATTATGGCAAAGAGAGGTAACAGAATACAAGTTATTTTAGAATGTACAGAGCATAAAGCAAGCGGGAAACCAGGTACGTCTAGATATATTACAACTAAAAATAAAAAGAACACACCTGAAAGAATGGAGATTAAGAAATTTAATCCAATCTTAAAAAAGATGACTGTTCATAAAGAAATTAAATAATTAAACATTTTCGCATTTGTGGAAATGTAAAATAACACATTAAGTTATGGCAAAAAAATCAGTAGCATCGTTACAAACAGGATCTAAAAGATTAGCAAAAGCAATAAAAATGGTAAAATCTCCAAAAACAGGAGCTTATATTTTTGTTGAAAAAATTATGGATCCTTCTAAAACAAAAGACTTCTTTAGTAAATAAGAATCTTTACCAATACAATAAAAAATTAGCTACTGTCGTTTTATGATAGTAGTTTTTTTTGTAATTAAATTTATGAATAATTAAAAAAATTAGTACAGTATTACTTTAGAGTTGTGTAATTAAAATAAACACGATATTTCTAATAAAATAAAAAAATGAGTCTATTTAAAAAATTATTTTCTAAAGAAAAAAAAGAAACCTTGGATAAAGGTTTAGAAAAGACAAAAACAACTTTCTTAAATAAGTTGTCAAAAGCCGTAGCAGGAAAATCAAAAGTTGATGATGAGGTTTTAGATAATTTAGAAGAAGTACTTGTTTCATCTGATGTTGGCGTTGAAACAACTTTGAAAATAATAGATAGAATAGAGGCTCGTGTAGCTAAAGATAAATATTTAGGTGCTGATGAATTAAATAAAATATTACGTGAAGAAATTGCTGCTTTATTAGCGATGACCAATGTTGGTAATGAAACAGAATTTGTTATTCCGTCAAATAAAAAGCCTTATGTAATTATGGTTGTTGGCGTAAATGGTGTTGGGAAAACAACAACCATTGGTAAATTAGCATCACAATTTAAAAAACAAGGTAAAACGGTTTTACTTGGAGCAGCTGATACTTTTAGAGCGGCAGCTATTGATCAATTGCAAGTTTGGGCAGATAGAGTTGATGTTCCAATGGTGCGACAAAATATGGGGTCAGATCCTGCTTCTGTGGCTTTTGATACAGTGCAATCTGCTGTAAAACAAGATGTAGATGTTGTTATTATTGATACGGCTGGGCGACTTCATAATAAAATTAATTTAATGAATGAGCTTACTAAAATTAAAAAAGTAATGCAAAAAGTTATTGACGATGCTCCTGATGAGGTTTTATTAGTGCTTGATGGTTCAACTGGTCAAAATGCTTTTGAGCAAGCTAAGGCGTTTACAAAAGCAACTGAAGTTACTGCGCTAGCTGTTACTAAACTAGATGGAACAGCAAAAGGTGGTGTTGTGATAGGGATATCCGATCAGTTTCAAATACCTGTAAAATATATTGGTGTTGGCGAAGGTATTGATGATTTACAAGTATTTAATAAAATAGAATTTGTAGACTCTTTTTTTAAATAGAAATCATTATAATCCGTATTATTCACGAATTTTCTATTATAAAGTCTAACTATCTGCTATAATTGAAAATGTTCGAAATTTATTTAGCTCAAAATTGGGTTACAATTACTCATTTATTTTATATTTGTTTTTGTATTTGTGAACCACTTCGTTAGGTTTCTATTGGTATTTTGACTTTTTATAACGAAAACCTATGAATAATACGGGATAATAAATAAAAAAACCTTGAAATTTATTTTCAAGGCTTTTTATTTATAAGGTAAAAAAATGTATTAAAATTTCTTAGCGTCAATTCTTGCTTGTGCAATATCAAATGCAGCTTGATGTGTTGTTATTTGTTTTTCATCAGATAATTTAAAAATTTCTAATGTAGTATTATAAATATTTTTTGTTTGATTAAGAATTTGATTTTTGTCATACTTTCCAATTTCTGCATAAACATTAATAATTCCACCAGCATTAATTAAAAAATCGGGCGCATAAGCAATTCCTTTTTCTTTTAAAATTCGTCCATGCTTAACTTCATCTAAGAGTTGATTATTAGCAGCTCCAGCAATTACTTTTGCCCTAATTCTATCAATAGTAGCATCGTTTATTGTAGCGCCTAAGGCACAAGGTACATAAATATCAACATCTAAATCATAAATATCTAAATCAGGATGAATTTTTGCGCCATATTTTTTACTTACAATTTCTAATCGTTCCTTGTTTATATCGCTAATTATAACATTGGCACCTTCTTTACTTGCCATTTCAACAATGACTTCTCCAACATGACCAATACCTTGAACTAGTATTTTCTTACCAGCTAAGTTATCCGTACCAAATTTATATTTTGCTGCAGCTTTCATTCCCATAAAAACGCCATAAGCTGTTATTGGGGAAGGATTTCCTGCGCCTCCTAAGTTTTCTGAAATTCCAGTAACATAAGGAGTAACTTCTCGCACAATATCCATATCTCTGGTTTCCATCCCCATATCTTCAGCAGTAATGTATTTTCCTCCTAAAGAATGTACAAACTCACCAAATTTACGCATTAAAGCATCTGTTTTTTGTGTATTTGCATCACCAATAATAACCGCTTTTCCTCCTCCAAGCTTTAAACCTGTAATGGCAGCTTTATAGCTCATTCCACGTGAGAGTCTCAAAACATCTTGTAAAGCTTCTGCATCGTTATTATACTTGCGCATTCTGGTTCCACCAAGAGCGGGTCCTAGGTTTGTATTGTGAATTCCTATAATAGCCTTTAAACCAGTTTCTTTATCATTACAAAAAATAACTTGCTCATGATTATCAAAAGAAGAGTTTCCAAAAACACTGCTTATTTCTTTCAAATTGTTAGGTTTTATTATATCTATATTCATTATTGTAAATTGTTTGAATCTTGTACAAAAGTAAGTTAAATCTTACAATTATTAAAATATTTTAGCAATTGTATATAATGTAAAAATCGAGTAAATAACAAAAAAATCTACGTATTTTTGACAATTAAACAAAAGTAATTTGAAGGAACTTAGCTATATTAATAAATATTTTTTTAAATATAAATACCGATTGGTGTTTGGTATTTTAATTACTATTATATCTAAAGTTTTAGCTGTTCAAATACCTTCGTTTATTAAAAATTCTTTAAATATTGTTGAAGATTATAATAAAGGAATTGTAACCAATATAGCTGATGTTAAAACAGTTTTACTTAATAATATTTTATTGATTATTGGTGCAGCAATTCTTTCAGGATTCTTTACTTTTTTAATGCGGCAAACCTTAATTGTAATGTCTCGTTATATTGAATTTGATTTAAAAAATGAAATTTTTAAACAATATGAAAATCTATCATTAAGTTTTTATAAAAAAAATAGAACAGGTGATTTGATGAATAGAATTAGTGAAGATGTTGGAAAGGTAAGAATGTATTTTGGACCAGCAATAATGTATACAATTAATATGATTGTCTTGTTTGCAGTTGCTTTAACTAAAATGCTGAGTATTGATTCTACACTTACAGTGTACACTTTATTACCATTACCAATATTATCTATTTCAATTTATTTTTTAAGTAAAGTTATACATAAACGAAGTACAAAAGTTCAAGAATATTTATCTAAATTAACCACTTTTACGCAAGAAACATTTTCGGGTATTCATGTTATTAAAGCCTATGCTATTGAATCACAAACGATAGATAAATTTAATAAATTAGCTGTTGAAAGTAAAGAAAAAAACATCGAATTATATAAAGTACAGGCATTGTTTTTTCCTTTAATGATACTGCTTATTGGACTTAGTAATGTTATCGTAATTTATATTGGAGGAATGCGTTATATTAATGGTGATATTAAAAATATAGGCGTCATTGCGGAATTTATTATTTATGTAAACATGCTTACTTGGCCAGTTGCTGTTGTAGGTTGGGTTACTTCAATTATACAACAAGCTGAAGCTTCTCAAAAGAGAATAAATGAATTCTTAAAAGAAGATCCAGCTATTAAAAGTAGCACTACAATCAAGACTAGTATTAATGGTGAAATTTCTTTTAAAAATGTAAGCTTTACTTATGAAGACACTAATATTACGGCTTTAAAAAATATAAGTTTTAATTTAGAAAAAGGAAATACTTTAGCTGTTTTGGGTAAAACGGGTTCGGGTAAATCTACTATTGCAAATTTAATTGCACGCCTTTATGATGTATCTGATGGTGAAATATTGATTGATAATATACCAATTAAAGAATTTAATTTAGAAAGTGTGCGTGAGCAAATAGGATTTGTACCTCAAGATGGTTTTTTATTTTCGGAAACAATCAAAGATAATATTCGCTTTGGAAAATATGAGGCAACAAATGAAGAGGTGGAAAATGCAGCAAAAAATGCGCATGTTCACAAAAATATAATCGCTTTTAAAAACGGATATGAAACCATGGTAGGAGAAAGAGGAGTCACCTTATCAGGCGGACAAAAACAAAGAATTTCTATTGCTCGAGCAATTATTGGATCTCCAAGAATATTAATTTTTGATGATTGCCTTTCGGCTGTTGATACCGAAACAGAAGAGATTATTTTAAATAATCTAAGTAAAATAAGTAAAGGTGTAACAACAATAATAATAAGCCATCGTATTTCGTCTGTTAAACATGCAGATGCTATTATTGTATTAGACAAAGGAACTTTAATTCAGCAAGGAACACACCAAGAATTGAAAAATAAAGAAGGATACTATAAAGATATTTATGAGCAGCAAATTAATAAAGCTTAATTGGTTGCTATTTATTAACTTCTATATTTTTCACCTTACTAAACTAAAATTACCACGTTTTGTAGTTGTTTTACCGTTAAAATCTATTAAATCAACACTAAACCAATAGTCGTTTGGTTGTGCTATTTTTCCATTATAAAAACCATTCCAACCAGGAGAGTTAGGGTTGATTATTGTCATTATTTTTCCAAATCGATCAAAAATAGTAATATCCGAAATGGTATTATAATGTACTAATAAAGAATTAGTATTATTTAAACTCCAATAATCATATTGGTTATCATTATTTGGTGTAAAGAATTTTTGATATTCTAATATGGTGATTTCTTTTTGTGTATTTGCTAAACATCCATTTTTATCTTTAACCGTTATTACATGGTATCCATAAAGAAGGTGATCAAAAATTGGCGAGTCTTGAAAGTCATAATCGTCAACGGCATATTGATAATCACCTTCGCCAATTGCTTCTATTTTAATGCTTATTCTATTTGAGAATAATGTTTCTGAAACAATAATATTTGTTATTGTAGCTATATTAGAGTTTTCAACGGTAATTTCTCTACTGACTAAACAGCCTTCTGCACTTTCTATTGTTACAGTGTAAATCCCTTTAGTGTTAATTTGAATTTCTTGAGTGGTTTGGCTAAGTTCTATTTGAGGATTTGTACCATCGTTAAAAAACCATTTATATTGAAAGTCATCTGGGTTGCCAATAATTAAGCCACTTGATAAAATAATAGTATCTGGATAAGTATTTAAGCAATAAAAAATAGTTTCATCATCACTTATTTTAGGATTATGAAATACTTTTAATGTTATTTTTGCAATACTTGAACAGCCGTTTTGGTTTTCTATTCTAGCAAAAATTTCTTCGTCTAAAGACTGATTAATATAATTTGTAAAATTAGCAATTGGGTAGTTTTGAGTTACTGCATCGTTAAAAAAACGATAATAATTTTCTATGGTTAAACTTGTATTGCTATTGGTTATTTGTGTTATGGAATAACTTAAATTAAATTCATAAAATTCAGAAAAATCATTATTGCAACCAATGAGTTCTGTATCAAAAACGCTTGGTAAATCAACATATTCTATGGTTATTTCTCCTTCGGAAACACAACCTAAGCCTAGATTGACCTCAACTTTATATTTACCTTCTGTTGTGACGGTATATGTTTGCTCATTTGCTCCAGTAATTAAGGTGTAATTATTATCTATTGGAGGTAAATCAACAAACCATTTATAGTCAATTGCAGTTGAATAATTGCAGTCTAATATTTCTGTTTCTGTGCCACACAAGGCATTGTTGGTGCTTCTTAATAAATCAATTCCTAAATTAGTTCCAACATTAAAACCATTAGCTTTTAAGAATACAGCCGAGTCGTACCTATAGTTAAAATGGTCTGCAATAATAAGTTTTATATGATATGTTTCACCTGGAATTACACTGCTTTCGGCTTTTAAAACGGCTGTTTGTCCGTTGAAGTTTATTGGAATATTTGGATCTGTTTGTGAATTCCATTGTCCAAAATAAGCCTCATTTTCTGCTAAACAAGAGTTAGTAACATTTGGATGTACAGTAGTTACTTGAACTGGAATATTAGTGTTTGGAACAAGTGCTATATTAGTATAATTTGTATCGGAATTTGCTTTGATTAAAAAGGCAAAAACATCAGAATATACACAAGTGTCACTGTTGTTTTCTTGATATTCTTCTGATGCAAAAAGGTATTCAAAACTAATATAATTTGTAGATGGAACAAAGTCAAATTCTAAAATAGTTGTATTGTAAGTATCGGTAAAATGAGCATTCATATCAGCATCATTAATTGTACCTAAATCATCATCGCTTAAAGAGTTATTTGGTCCAGGAACATGATTAATAAAACCGGTACTTAAAACAATGCCATTTTCAAAAGGAAAATTACTGCCGTTTTTATTAAATGAGGCATAACTGTTGTTTCCTGAAACTGAAAAATTTGATATGGTAGCGCAACCAGAATTATTGAATAATACTTGTACTAGATCTTGCGCTGTTAGACTATTGTTAACGGTTATTTGTGAAAATAAAAGCGTATAGAAAAATAATAAAATTATGGTGAATATTTTTTTCATTGACAAACTATTTATTATGCAAAAATACAAAATATAG
>CAYOFS010000047.1:0-13892 GCA_964403095.1 uncultured Flavobacteriaceae bacterium
TTCACGCTCAAAAGAAATATTTAAATACGCTTTATGCCAACTTTTATATTGTACAAAACGAACTAAAAATTCAACAAAATACCAAATAAAAAAAGGCAACCACAACATTTCAAGTTGTTGCTTAATATGAATTTTTTCATGATTAATTAAAATAACATCTTCCTTATATTTTTTATTAATTATAATAAAAGGAAATATAGTAATAGCAACATATCTATTACATCTAAATTTTGAGAATAGTATCATTGTACTACAAGTTACAATAATCAATCCAAAAAATAAGGTATATTTGCTAAAAACATAAAAAATGAAAAAAATATTTATACTATTTATCGTATTACAATTAAGCTCATGTGCCGAATTGAACAAGTTTGTTGAAACTATGCCAAATCCGTCATTATCCAATGCTGATATTTCTGGTGGTTTAAAACAGGCCTTAGAAAAAGGAATTAACAATCAGGTTACCTTACTTGCCAAACAAGATGGTTTTTATAAAAACCAATTAGTAAAAATTTATATGCCAAAAGAGTTACAAAAAGTAGAAAGTACTTTGAGAACTATTGGTCTTGGAAACCTTGCCGATGAAGGTGTTAAAATGTTAAATAGAGCTGCCGAAGATGCTGTTGGAGAAGCTATACCAATTTTTGTTGATGCTATTAAAGGTTTAACTGTAACCGATGCTAAGAATATTTTATTAGGCGATAAGAATGCTGCAACCAACTATCTTCAAAATGCTACAAACAAAGCACTTTACGCTAAATTTGAACCGATTATAAATAATTCGTTTAAAAAAGTTGGAGCAGACAAAATATGGGCTAATCTAATTACAAAGTATAATACAATTCCGTTAACTAAAAACGTTAATCCAGACCTAACAAATTACGTTACTTCTGAAGCACTTAAAAGCGTGTTTAAAGTGGTAAGTAAAGAAGAGTTAAATGTTAGAACAAAAGTTAGCAGTAGAACAACAAATTTACTACGTAAGGTTTTTGCTTTACAAGACGGAAAATAATTATGAATTGTTAATTATGGATTAATAAATTCATAATTTGATTATAAACGAAAATGGATTTATTAGATATTGCAAAGAATAACAGTAAAAAACAAGCGCCATTCTACTTTAAGTTTTTAAGTATGTTATCGGTTGTTCGTGGTTACAATATAGTTGCTATTGTTGTTGCTCAATATTTAGCCGCTATTTTTATTTTTTCTCCTCAAAAATCTTTATCGTTTCTTTTAACCGATATTCATTTGTATTTCATTATTTTAGCTACAGCTTGTACCATTGCTGCTGGCTATATTATCAATAATTTTTACGATAAAGAAAAAGACATTATTAACAAACCCGAAAAAGTTGCTTTAGATAATTTTATTAGTCAAAAAACTAAATTACAGATTTATTTTCTTTTTAATTTTTTAGGTTTTATTTTTGGCTTACTAGTTTCTTGGCGCGCTGCTTTATTTTTTTCAATTTATATTTTTTTAATCTGGTTTTACTCGCATAAATTAAAAAAACAAGCACTAACAGGTTTGTTTTCATCTGCAATACTAGCATTATTACCATTTTTTGCTGTTTTTGTGTATTATAAAAATTTTTCTGAAGTTATTTTTATCCATGCTACTTTTTTATTTTTTATCCTTTTAATAAAGGAATTAATTAAAGATTTAGAAAATATTAAAGGTGATTTAGCTAATAATTACATGACTATTCCTATTAAATATGATGAACGTTTTACAAAAATTATCATTTCATTTTTTATGCTATTTACTATAAGTCCGATATATTTTATATTACAATATCCAGAAATTGGCAACATGAAATATTACTTCTATTTTGCTGTAGCTGTACTCTTTTTAATAAGTGTTCTGCTTTATAAAGCCAACTCAAAAAAGGACTATATTATATTACATAACATTATTAAACTACTAATTATTATTGGCATTCTTAGTTTAATGTTTATTGACACAAGTGTTATTTTGGAAAGGCTCTTAGAAAGGATTAATTAATCAAAATACAAAAAAGCATCTTCAAAATGTTCTAATTTAGTTTGGTATTTGTTATGAACAATAGCAATAACATCAAAACGAACATCAACATCTAAATCGTTTGATTCTACATATTGATTCATTGCCTTTACTAGTAATTTTATTTTTTTAGAATCTACAAAATCTTGTGGATCACCAAACTCATTAGTAGAACGTGTTTTTACTTCAACACAAACTAAAACACCTCCTTTTTGTGCAATAATATCTATTTCAGCTTTTTGGAAACGCCAATTTTTTTCTTGTATAGAATAGCCGTTTTTAATTAAAAAATCTAATGCCATTTTCTCTCCAAGACTGCCAAGTTCATTGTGTTGTGCCATTTTTTATTATTCTTGAATTGTTGATTTTAGATATGCTTCTACTGCAAATTTAGTGGAAACCATGTTTCAATAGCATATTTTTCATTGATAAAAAAACGAACCAAACTTAAAAAATATTTTGACTAAATTTACGTTCATAGCCTAACATTCTAATTTCGCCATATTACAAATAAACAATTCCATTTATTTTCCAATAGAAACTTCATCCGAATGTTCATTTGTATCTTTTTCATTATAAGGAAAATAGTGTTTTAGCTCCTTACCTACTTTTAAAATACCTTTAACCAAACCACTAGTACAATGTGCTATCTTAAATTCTTTAATAACAATATCTTTAATGTCACTCCAAAAATTATCTGGCACTTTTTTATTGATGTTTTCATCGCCAATTACAGCAAATTTTTTATCCTCTACAGCTAAATAAAACAATACACCGTTTTTATTTTCGGTTTCATCCATTTTTAAATAGAAAAAAACCTCTTTTGCACGTTCAATAGTATTCTTCACAGTACTACTTTCTATATGAACTTTTATTTCTCCTGAGGTAAATAATTCGGCTGTTCTAATTGCTTTTACAATTTTATGCTCTTGTTCTTGTGTTAAAAAATCTTCTACTTTTGACATAATATACTTTTTTTGTAAAGATAGTTAAAAACTAACAATTTTTTATCTTAACACTTTTTTTATCAGGGCAAACTCATACTTTTTAAATTTTATTGATAGTCATCACTTTGTGTTTTAAAGAAAAGTCGATTTTCAAATTGACAAAAAGTTAATGATTTGATAACTAATAAGTTTTAAATTAAAAATTAAAGTATGAGTTTGCCCTGTTTTTTTTATATTTTAGTCAAAAAAATAATTATATTTGTATAAAACTTACTCTTAGTACATGACAAAAAATATTTCAATCACAGTAATGTGCTGATTTTAAAAACAAACTTATGAAAAAACATTTACTTTTAATTTCGATTATATTTTATACTATTTTTGGCTTTTCACAAACGCCAATTTCAGCAACAATTTCATACCAAGGCTATGATGAATCTCAAGCCTTTTTAGGCCAAGGAGAATATGATATTTTTATAGACACCACTAATGGTGTTTTAGATAAACCTGTTATTTTAGTTGATGGTTTTGACCCTGTAGATTCACGTGATATTACTGGAATGTATGACGCTTTAAATTATGATAGTTCTAATATAGCTGATGAATTACGTGCCGAAGGTTTTGATTTGGTTTTATTAAATTTTCCTACGTATACAAGAGCTAGTGATAATGTTGAAGTAATTGGAGGTTCTGATTACATACAGCGTAATGCTATGGTTTTGGTTGAATTAATTAACCAAATAAATAATCAAAAAATTGGTAATGAAGAATTGGTTATTGTTGGCCCAAGTATGGGTGGTTTAGTATCTCGTTATGCTTTGCGTTATATGGAGCAAAACAGTTTGACTCATGAAACTAGATTATATATTTCTTGGGACACACCTCACAAAGGAGCTAATCTACCTATAGAGTTTCAATATCTAATCAATTACTTTGCTGAAATAAATGGTGGAAATGCCGATTTACAAGCTGCAATTTCCACTTCACTTGGCAGTCCTGCTTCAAAAGAAATGTTATTGGATTATTTTTCGGCACATTTACAAAACGGCTCTACTTTTGAACAAGATGCAAGTATATTATTACCAACAGGTGCGGTAAATTTTAGAACTGCTTTTCAAGCAGAATTAGATGCTATGGGTTTTCCACAACAAACTAGAAATATTAGTATTGTTAATGGAAGTGGTGTTTCTACAATGAACGGAACTCCTGGAATGGAAGTGTTAAATCACACTTTTAATGTACCAGATGTGCCTGATACTACAATAGATATTCAGTTACATTTTACACCAGCAGCAAGTCAAAGTATTGAGGTTACTAGTGCTATAACTACAGCTATTGTTTTTGGATTTCCTGTTCAAATTGCATCATTTCAAGCAGATTCACAGTCGTTTAGTTATACTGATGGATTAGATTCTGCACCAGGAGGAAAATATGATTTACAAACTTTTTTAGGCAATACACAAACTAGCAACCCTATAATTACAGAATTGTTAAATAATTTACAACAAGCAGAGTTTTGTTTTATACCAACAATTAGTGCAATGGCAATTGATAATGAAACCGATTGGTATGCTACTGTTGATATTCCCACTACACACAACTCTCCTTTTGATGCTTGGCTTATCCCAACAGTTAATGAAGGTCATGTTACGCCAACAACTGCAAATGTTGCTTTTGCTTTAACCGAAATAAGAAACGGACAAGCGAGTATTGCAGAGGCTAATTTCGATAGCTTGTTTAAAGTAAAATCAAATCCTGTATCTAATGAAGTTGTTATTTTAACTAATACTATTCATGATAAATTAGATATATCTATTATTTCTTTAACAGGTCAAAAAATCAGTTCGCAGCAATTTACAAACGTAAATAATCAAATTAATTTACCAATAAATTTGTCTAATGGAATTTATTTCTTAAAAGTAGATACTAGCAATAAATCTTATGCTAAAAAGATACTAGTAAGAAGATAATTTTAAGAATACTAAAAAACGAGAATTTTAGGCGTAATAGACAAAATAGTTGATAAAATTCTCTGTATCTATTGTTATTGTTAGCTTTGGGTCAAATCAAAACTACGAATAAAAAATTAATACAGGAAAAAATCATTATACGCACAAACGATTAAGAAGTGCTTACAGAAATCTTACAACAAATCTAATACCAGTTTAATTTCAAAAGACGTGTAATAAATTTTAAATATTTTTTTGTTATACAAGCTATAAAAATTTCAGTATAACCATAGTTATAGTTAAATTTTTTAGAGAAGTAGAACGGAAAAAGATGACAAATTTATAGCGTGTTTTGATGTTAAACTGGTATAAAATGGCTATTTGTTTGGTATGATTATTACGAGTTAAACATCCCAAAGACTACTAATGCAATTGACTGCCATTTTTCAGATTTGAAGAACAAACTCAGAAATCATAATGGATTATATAAAGCAAGAAAACGTAAATTTATTGATGAGTTTTTTAATTATAGAATACGGGTTAACTATGCGCCAAAGCATACAATTTAATTTTTTTAACCATCGACACCAAGCCATTTGCTCTAGTTGGAGATAAATGTTCTTTTAAACCAATTTCATCAATAAAATTAGTGTCTGTTTTTAAAATAGTCTCACTAGTTTGATTTGTAAAAACACGAAGCAATAAAGCAATAATTCCTTTAGTTAAAATAGCATCACTATCACTTGAATAAATAATTTTATTGTCTATTTTTTCAGCATGTAACCATACTTTAGATTGACAACCAACAATTAAATTATCATCCGTTTTATATTGTTCATCAATAATGTCTAATGATTTTCCAAGTTCAATGATATACTCATAACGTTCCATCCAATCATCAAACATAGAGAACTCGTCAATAATTTCTTCTTGTATTTCTTTTATAGTCATTTTATTTGTTAATTATTAGTTTAATAAGTAATGGTAAAAAATTAAATTGATTAATTCATTAATCAATTAGAAAACTTATTTTTGCAAAAGTACAAGACTAAAAATTAAAGACCAAAGACTAAAGACTAAAAAATGAGCAAACTATTAATTGTAGGGACAGTAGCTTTTGACGCTATTGAAACTCCTTTCGGAAAAACAGATAAAATATTAGGTGGAGCAGCAACTTATATAGGTTTATCTGCTTCTAATTTCGGAATTAAATCTGGAATTGTATCAATTGTTGGTGGAGATTTTCCACAAAAGTATCTAGACATGCTTAACGATAAAAATGTAGATACAACAGGGATTGAAATCGTAAAAGATGGTAAAACATTCTTTTGGTCTGGAAAATATCATAATGATATGAATTCTCGTGATACTTTAGTAACGGAATTAAATGTATTGGAGCATTTTAACCCTGTAGTACCAGAAAATTTTAAAGATAGTCAAATTGTAATGTTAGGTAATTTACATCCTGGTGTACAAATGAGCGTAATAAAGCAAATGTCTAAAAAACCAAAATTAATTGTTTTAGATACAATGGATTTTTGGATGAACATTGCTTTAGACGATTTAAAAGCAGTCATTAAAGAAATAGATGTAATTACAATAAACGATGAAGAAGCACGACAATTAAGTGGTGAATATTCACTCGTAAAAGCAGCAAAGGCAATTCATAAAATGGGACCAAAATATGTGGTAATTAAAAAAGGGGAACACGGAGCTTTATTATTTAGCGAAGGGCAAATGTTTTATGCTCCAGCACTACCATTAGCAGCGGTTTTTGACCCAACAGGCGCTGGCGATACTTTTGCAGGTGGTTTTACAGGTTATTTAGCAAAAACAGAAAATATCTCGTTTAATAATATGAAAAACGCTGTTATTTATGGTTCAAACTTAGCTTCGTTCTGTGTAGAACGTTTTGGAACTGAGCGCATGGAGAACCTTACTCAAGAAGAAATACAACAAAGGTTAAAGCAATTTAAAAGTTTAACTCAATTCGATATTGATTTAGATTAATCTAACAAATCAGAATCAAAACGCAAGAAAACAGAAAATAAAATTCGTAACTAAGATTCGGATCTTGATTTTACAAAATTTTAAAAAAGTCATTAACATATAAAAGTAACATACAGCTTTGATTTCCTTTTGGAAATTATCAGCATCAAAAAAACTAAAATGAGCGACAGTCTAAAACATGAATGTGGTATTGCAATGATTAGATTACTAAAACCATTAGAATTTTACAAAAAAAAGTATGGAACTTCATTTTATGGAATTCAAAAAATGTACCTATTACTAGAAAAACAACACAATCGTGGTCAAGATGGTGCTGGTTTTGCAAGTATCAAAATAGATGTAAAGCCTGGAACTCGTTATATAAGTAGAGTACGCTCAAACCAAGCACAACCTATTCAAGATGTTTTTAAAACTATTAATAATCGTATAAACGGAATTTTAGAAGAAAACCCTGATAAAAAAGACGATATTGATTG
Organism: uncultured Flavobacteriaceae bacterium; assembly: GCA_964403095.1. GTDB lineage: Bacteria > Bacteroidota > Bacteroidia > Flavobacteriales > Flavobacteriaceae > S010-17. Next base: position 7,408 of record CAYOFS010000047.1, read on the forward strand.
GCAATTACAAAATATGCCTTATGTAGGTAATGTTTTTTTAGGTCATGTGCGTTATGGTACTTTTGGTAAAAATAGTATCGAGAGTGTTCATCCTTTTTTAAGACAAAGTAACTGGCGACATAGAAGTTTAATCATGTCTGGCAATTTTAATATGACTAATTCAGCCGAATTATTAGATGAATTAATTGAACTTGGACAACACCCAAAAGAACATACCGACACAGTTACTGTAATGGAAAAAGTTGGTCATTTTTTAGATGATGAAGTACAAGACATTTATCAATCATGTAAAGAAAGAGGTATCAATAAAAAAGACGCTTCATTAATTATTGCAAAAGAATTAAATTTAAAACGTGTTCTAAAAAGAGCTTCTAGAAATTGGGATGGCGGTTATGCTATGACAGGCTTAATTGGTCATGGTGATGCATTTGTGCTTCGTGACCCAGCAGGAATTAGACCTGCTTTTTATTATCAAGATGATGAGGTAGTTGTTGTTGCTAGTGAAAGACCCGTAATACAAACCGTTTTCAATGTAGCTATTGACGATGTTAAAGAATTAGAACCAGCACATGCTTTAATCATCAAAAAAGATGGAAATACGAGCATTGAACAAATTAACGATGTTCTAGAAAAAAAATCATGTTCTTTTGAACGAATTTATTTTTCTCGTGGTAGTGATTCTGATATTTACCAAGAGCGTAAAAAATTAGGTAAATTATTATTTCCACAAATATTAGAGGCAATTAATGATGATATTACCAATACCGTTTTTTCATATATTCCAAATACTGCCGAAACTTCCTTTTTTGGCATGACCGAAGAAGCCGAAGAATACTTAAATAAACGAAAAACTGATGTTATCCTTAACGGAAGTAAAAATATTTCAGCAGCAAATTTAACTAAACTACTAGCCGAAAGACCACGAATTGAAAAAATAGCCATTAAAGATGCTAAACTAAGAACTTTTATTGCCAGTGATGATAGTAGAGATGATTTAGTAGCACATGTTTACGATGTAACTTATGGCGTAGTAAAGCCAACCGATAATTTAGTGGTAATTGATGATAGTATTGTACGTGGCACAACACTAAAGCAAAGTATTTTACGTATATTGGATAGGTTAAACCCTAAACAAATTGTAATTGTATCATCTGCTCCACAAATTAGATATCCAGATTGTTATGGAATTGATATGGCTAAATTAGGAGATTTTATTGCGTTTAGAGCAGCTATTACTTTATTAAAAGACACAAATAAAACTCATATTATTGATGACGTTTATCAAAAATGTAAAAACGGAACCGATGAAGTTGAAAATTTTGTAAAGGCAATATACGCACCTTTTACAGCAGAAGAAATTTCAGAAAAAACAGCAACTTTACTTACTAATGGCAATATAAAAGCTAAAGTCAAAATAATTTATCAAGGAATTAATAATTTACACAAAGCCGTTCCAAATCATAAAGGCGATTGGTATTTTACAGGAAATTACCCAACGGTTGGAGGAGCAAAATTTGTAAATAAAGCCTTTATAAATTATTATGAAGGAAAAAGTGTAAGAGCTTATTAGCCTATAATACCAATTCTATTTTTTCACAAACAAAAACACCTTTTAAATTTAATTTAAAAGGTGTTTTTAATTTACTAAAAGAAAAAATTATTTTTTTAATAAATCTCTAATTTCAGCTAATAAATCTTCTTGCGAAGGTCCTGCAGGAGCAGCTTCTTCTTTTTTCCTCATTTTATTATATGCTTTAATCATCATAAACATAACAAAACCAACAATAAGTAAATTAATGATAGTATCAATCCAAGCACCATACTTAATTGCGTTTTCAGCAGTAGATACTTTTCCTGCAGCATCTACAACAGCTTGAGATAAAACATATTTTTTGTCAGCAAAACTAACACCGCCAGTAAACATACCAACAACTGGCATTACGATATTACTTACAAAACCTTTTACAACCTCACTAATTGCTCCAGCCATAATAACTGCAACTGCAAATTCAATAACGTTTCCGCCTGTGATAAATTCTTTAAATTCTTTTAACATAATTATATTTTTTAAGTTAATTAAGTGTCAAAAATAGTCAAAATATACTATATACACCAAATAGTATTTGAAATGATTTGAAAGAAATTGAATTATTTTATTACTCCATGATTAATGAAATCTATTCAGTAGGTATTAAAAAAGGAGTGATAAAATAATTGATTTATTTGGCTTATTTTAAGTGTAATTATTAGGTTATTTTCCGTCTAACACGTTGAGAAATCATAGTTAAAAATTCATATGGTATTGTGTGTAGTTTTGAAGACATTTCTTTAATCCTATTTTGAGAATTAAAAATAATTACCTCGTCACCTTCTGTACAATCAATATTAGTAACATCAACCATAATCATATCCATACATACATTACCTATAATAAAAGCTTTCTTATTATTAATTAAAACATACGCATTACCATTGCCAAATTTACGACTAATACCATCGGCATGTCCAATTGGAATAGTAGCTGATTTAATATTGTTTTTTGCAATAAAACTTCTATTATAACCAATAGAAATTCCTTTTTTAATATTGTGAATTTGTGAAATAACGGACTTTAAACTTAATACATTTTCTAATTCTTTAGTTGTTTTTTTATCATTTGCAAAACCATACAAACCAATACCTAAACGTACCATGTTAAATTGAAATTCAGTATAATTAACAATTCCAGAAGTGTTTAATAAGTGAAATGTTGGCTTATAATTTAACAATGTAATAATCTTATTTTTAATTTCAATAAAGCAATTAATTTGCTGTTTTGTGAAATCAATTTCAGATAAATCTTCACTTGCAGCTAAATGCGAAAAAACAGACTCTATCTTAATTTCCGAAACATTTTTAATTTTAGCAAGAACAGTTTCTACATCATTTGGTAAAAAACCCAATCTATTTAAACCTGTGTTAAATTTTAAATGAATAGGATAATTATTTAGCTTTTCTTTTTTTGAAATTGAAATAAATTCAGTTAGAATTTTACCCGAATAAATATTAGGTTCTAAATCATATTTAACAAGTAATGATAAATTATTTATTTGAGGATGAAGTACTAAAATAGGTAAAGTAATTCCGTTATTTCGTAAACAAACACCTTCTTCTACATACGCTACAGCTAAATAATCAACATTGCTTTTTTGTAAAATTTCAGCAACTAGAATAGAATCACTTCCGTAAGAAAAGGCTTTTACAACAACTAGTATTTTAGTGTTTTTATTAAGTTTCGATTTAAAAAACGCTAAATTATGCACTATAGCAACTTTATTAATTTCTAAAACTGAAACATTAGTCATTTTCTTGATTGATTGTATTAATTTCTGCGGATGAATCTAACTTACTTTTATCAAAATGACCTTTTAAAGTAGCGCTATTTTTACCTAATTGCTCTTTAATATTTTTTTTTTGATGTTTTTGTTCCGCTTGATTTTGTATAGCAAAAAAATAAGCAGCTCTACTTAAGGGTTTGTATTCCTGCGTTTCACCAAGTACAACTAAATCGTCATTTTGAATAGTTCGATGACTAAAATGAGCTAGGTTTCCAGTTTCTACACAAACGGCATGAACTTTTGTAACATATTCTGCGGTACACATAAGTGCAGGCATTGGCCCAAAAGGCTTTCCTTTAAAATCCATATCTAAACCAGCAACAATTACTCTAATACCTCTATTTGCTAAATCATTACAAACCTGAACTATTCCTTCATCAAAAAATTGAGCTTCATCAATACCAACAACCTTAACATCATCAGCTAAAATTCGTATATGTTCAGACGATGGAACTGGCGTGGATCTAATTTCATTTGAATCATGAGAAACTACTTTTTCATCATCGTAACGTGTATCAATTGCAGGTTTAAAAATCTCTACTTTTTGTTTAGCAAACTGCGCTCGTTTAAGTCGGCGAATTAATTCTTCTGTCTTTCCAGAAAACATAGAACCACAAATTACTTCTATCCAACCAAATTGTTCTGTATGATTTACTGTATTTTCAAGAAACATTTGTATATTTATCGCTTATATAATTAATAGTCCTTTTTACTAAGAAACAAATGTAAAAAAAAAACAACGTTAATAATAATTTTAATCAGTTACTTATGCACAAAAAATTAGAATCAGAATTAATTCATCTAGCACACCAAATATTAAAACTAGATAACACTACAGATATTAATGTATTACGTAATAAAGCTAGGGATATTTATGATAATTTATCCGTCTTATCTTTTATTGATAATTACTTTGTTGATACACCAAGTGTAACTGGTGATAAAGATGAGTTTCTACAAGAAGTAGCTACTTTACTAGACAAAAAACAACAAGAAAACAAAGACACCAAACAAGTAGCAGTTATTACTCCTGAACCAATTACTCCTGCACAAGTTGTTAAAGAAAGTTCTTCGCTTCAAACAGAATCTAAAATTGAAACACCAATTATAGAAAAAATTGTTGAAGAGAAGTTAGCTGCAAAAAAGGAAGTGACAATTCCGGAAAAAGTTACCGAAAAAATCATTGAAGAAGTTGTTGAAGATGTTGTTGAAGAGAAAGTTGTTCAAAAAACGGAAATTGAAATAAAAGAATTTGAGCAAAAAGAAACAGACCAACTTATTAAACAGACTTTAAGCACAATTAAAACTGAAGCAAAAGAAATTGCAACTAAAATTCAAAAAGAACCAACTCCAGAACCTAAAGTTGAAAAACTTAATATGATGGATGAGGAAATGAAACATTCTATTCCTGCCGATGTTGCTGCAAATATGTTTAAAAAAATAGAAACGAAAGTAGAAACCAATACTTTTTTAGGCGCTAATTTAACACCTAAAGTCAAAAAAGAACCCGAAATACCTAAAGTAAATATTGCTACAAAACGAGAAGAACCTATTTCTAAACCAGCAAGTTCAACTCCAAACACCTCGTTAAACGATAGGATTTTTAATACTAAAATCCAAGTAGGTTTAAATGATCGTATTGCATTTGTAAAACATTTATTTAGCTTTAGTCAAGATAATTTTAACCGTGTACTAGCTCAACTAAACACCTTAAATAGTGAGCAGGAATGTAAAGATTACATTGTAAATCAAGTTAAACCAAATTATGATTGGTCTAATAAAGTTGAGTATGAAGAACGGTTAATAGCTTTAATAGAAAGAAAATTTAAGTAAACGTAATATCCAGCTTTAGTTCTCGTATATTTTACAGGTTTTCGTGAATTTTGAGTTTTAAATTTATAAAACAAACACCTCAACAATTAAACTAATAATTGCAAACAAAACCAACATCTTTAAGTCAATTAGCCTTTAAGAAATTCGCCAAAAATAAAATTGGCATGTTTAGCTTTTGGTATATTGTCTTATGTGGGTTTGTTGCCGTTTTTGCATATTTAATTGCGCCTGATAATTCGCCAAATGCAAATACCATGCATTTAGAAATTCACACCAAGAAGCCGTTTTTTAACACTAAAATGTTACATCAAGAAAAGCAAATACAAAAGCAATCATTTATTAGTAAACTATTTTCAGGCGATAAAAACACCAGTCTAGAAACACCAATTAATAATTACAGCATAAGTAACGACACCTTAAAAGTAGCATTATACTCTGAAACAGATGCTGTTTCTAAACAAAAAATTATTCCTTTAATAAAAGGAAACAAAAAACACACCATAAAAAACAATACCTTTTATTTAGGAACTGATAAATACGGAAGAGACTTACTCAGTAGAATGATTATCGGAACAAGGATTTCTTTTTTTATCGGTTTTATTGCCGTATTTATTTCGTTATTTATAGGTATAACTATTGGGTCAATTGCAGGATATTTTGGAGGAATTGCCGATAAAATTATCATGTGGCTCATCAATGTAACTTGGTCAATACCAACCTTATTAATGGTAATAGCCATAACATTAGCACTCGGAAAAGGTTTTTGGCAAGTGTTTATAGCCGTTGGTTTAACTATGTGGGTTGAAGTAGCAAGAGTAGTTCGTGGACAAATAATGAGTGTAAAACAGCAACAATACGTTGAGGCTGCCAATGCACTTGGATATTCTAATTTTAGGATTATTACCAAGCATATTTTACCCAATATTATGGGCTCAATAATAGTCATTTCGGCAGCAAATTTTGCCGCAGCAATATTGATAGAAAGTGGTTTGAGTTTTTTAGGTGTAGGCGCACAACCACCAACACCATCTTGGGGCGGAATTATCAAAGATCATTATAATTATATTATTTTAGGCAAAGCTTACTTGGCAGTTATTCCAGGCTTAGCAATAATGAGTTTGGTTATGGCATTTATGCTTATTGGAAACGCCTTACGTGATGCTTTAGATGTGAAAAATTAAATGTCATATTCCGACTAAGTTAAATAAATGAATAAAAATTTCAAAAATACAATCCATCAAAAACTCCCTTTTTTAGAAGGGTCAAAACTACTTA
>CAYOFS010000048.1:0-13803 GCA_964403095.1 uncultured Flavobacteriaceae bacterium
TATTCTCACTTATACGAACACAGGTAATCTCTTATTTTAGCAATTACTAAATAAACACATACAACTACACAATAAATCTGTACAAACGTCATATAACAATAAAGTACACCTTAAAAAGGTGTATATTTGAATATTAAAGCTTTTTTTAATAAAAAATGTAATAAAAACACATAAATTAACACGCTTAAACACTTATTAATATTAATTTTTTATTAAATTGCGCAATTCAAACACTCTATTTTACTTTATTATGAAACAATTTATAACTTCACTCCTACTTTTAGCATTTACATACACCGTTTTTGCACAAAATATTTCTGGTCCAAGACCTGTTTTATCTGTTTATTATGCGCCTACTGATACCTGGGTTAGTTTTAATGATGATTTAGACTTAGGTTGTGGTGTTGATGATTATCAAGTAAAGGCGGAATGGACAGATATTGGTAGTCCTGATTCATATCGGGTGGAATCGATTCCTTTTAACCCTAAATCTTATTTAAGAGTAATGGGTACAACTGTTTTAAACCCAGATGTTGGTTTTAAGCTACAAACATTAGGTGATGATATATGGTCCTCTACAATTCCTTTAGCAAGTAATGGTACCAATCTTGAATTTTGTTATTTTGGTAATCAACGTAATGAATTTGTTATTTCTGCAAATGGTATTTTGAGTTTTGACACTTCTTATGCTGGTGGGGCTTCTTCTTGGCAAATAGATAATTTTGGTAAAATATCACCAAATGCTAATTGTGGAGACAATAAAGATGCTATCTTACAAATGCACGATACTGACCCTACCGATAGCAGTGCCTTATTTGATTCCTATTCTTTTTGGGATATCAAAGGAGCAGAAGGAGAGCGTTATTTTATTATGGGTACACACCACATGCCAATGTTTGATTGTGGTGGTAATAACGGTTATGCTACACACCAAATGTTGTTTTTTGAAACCACCAATATTATTGAGTTTCATATACAAGATAAACCGTTATGTGATAATTGGGCTGGTGGATATGTGGCAATGGGTATTCAAAACGACAACTTAACTCAAGGTTTTGCAGCTCCAGGTAGAGATAACTTAGATCAATTTCAGATTTTAGATTTAACCGATGGTTTTTATGATACTAATGTAAATCTAACTTTCCCTATAAATGCACCAGAAGGTTGGCGTTTTATTCCAGATGGACCAAACTTAACAGCTCCTGTTTTTGGTTGGTATATAAACTGGGATAGTGTTACTAATACAGGTACCTTACTTACCACCGACCCAATACTTAATTTTAATGCCTCACAAGTACCGCCTTCAGGTGAAATAATAGTAACTGCAGTTTTAGAATATACAGAGTTTTGTAGTGGAAATACATATTTCTCAACAGAAGAAGTTAAATTTACCCTAAGTGATCCTATTGTAGGCCATATTAAAGAAGCTAATTCAACTGATGATACTATAGAACTTTTTGATAGAGAGTCTATAGAGATTTGTCTTGATGATGATCACTTATTAGAAATGCTAATATATGGTTATGATGATACGGATGGCGTTGCTTTTGATGTGGAATGGTCAGTAAATACTTTTGGTAACCCTCCAACAGTTCTACAAACCACTACAACTAATCAACCATGGCAAATAACCAATGCTCTAGCTGGAACTTATGTTTATACCTGTACTGTTACTCATGGAACATGTTCTTTTTCAGATTCTGTAGAAATACGTGTTTTTGATGATACAGCTACCATGGAATATCCTGCACCAAAAACATTTTGTGCAAGTGATTTAGATACAGCCGCAACACCAGGAAATGTTTTTCCTACCCCAAGTGCTACAGCGCCTCAAAATGAGGTAGAAACGTATTACTATACTATAAATAATGGTGGCGTTTGGGTAAACCCTTTAGCAACTGATCCAACACGTTCATTAGATGGAATACCAGATTTATCTGCCAGTTTTACTAATGCTACCATAACAAATGCAGATTTAAGTGCTACTTTTGAAATAACCTACCATGCACATTGTCCTAATAATATACAAACAGATACCATTATAATACGTAATGCTCCGTTAGTTCTAGATCCAGCAGTTGGTGATCCAGCAGCAAACCCAGTTATTGAGCCATCTCCTTTAATTGTAGTATGTGAAACAAATACAACCTTACATACAGCAGATTTTGATATTACGGGTATTGAAACATACATTGCAAATGGTACTCCTTTGGCAGATTTAACCATTGTTTGGGAAAGTCAAACTGGTGGTGTTATTTTACCAAACCCAATGCCTAACTCTTACAATACAACAACAATATCCGTTAAAGTAACTATTACAGACCCAAGTGATGCCGCAGCATGTGAGATAGAATTATTGTTTGATTTAACGGTTAGTACTAAGGCAGATGCTGGAACTCCAGTAAACAACCTGAAACTTTGTGAAAATGATTTTTCGCCAGGAATTGCAACTTTTAATGGTACAAATATTGAAAATACAATACTACAAGGTCAGGACCCTACAATTTATACTGTGCATTATTCTTATATAGATAGTGGTGTTACACAAAATTTTGACGGTCCTTTGCCTGCAAATTTTGATTCTCCTACAAGAATATATACAGCAAATGTAACCGATGCTAGTGGTGATTGTCCTTCAGATAATATTACTTTTACTTTAGAAGTAAGAACAATTCCGTTAGTAACGCCTCCAACAACAGATTTAATTTTATGTGAAACCAATACAACAAATCACACAGCAGAATTTGATACTTCTAATTGGGGTACAGCTATATTAGCAAGTAATACAACACCTATAAACACGGACTTTGTAATTGAATATGATTATGTAGATAGTACGGGTACTTCAATAATTGGAGCCAATACAATTCCTAATCCGCTCACATCTGGCTCACAAACTATTACCATAAGAGCAAGAAATGTTACTGCTGGTGAGCAAACTTGTTCCTCTGGAGATGAAACTTTTGATTTAGTAGTAAATTTAAAACCTGTAGAAACACCACAAACACCCGTTATTGTTTGTAGTGATGAAGCTTTAAATGTTGTTCTAGATAATTACACAACTTTAACAGGAAACACCTATGAGTGGATTGCAACAGACAATCCTAATGTAACAGGAGAAACCACCACAATTAGCACAAATGGTACAATAACCGATGTGATTACCAATGTAACTTTAGTAAACCAAGTTGTTACTTATACAATTACACCAACAGCCGATGCATCAAATGCAAATTGTGTTGGTGATAACTTTACTATTGATGTAACCATTAGACCTGAACCAGATGGAACAGATACAGTTGTACCGACTTGTAGCGCTGTAACAGCAGGTGTTGACTTGAATACTATTACAACTCTAACAGGAAATACGTATTCTTGGGTTGTAACCGATAATCCTGATGTTACTGGTGAAACCACAGGTGCACAAACAGGTAATATGATAACAGAAACTTTAACCAATACAAGTACTGTTAATCAAGATGTGATTTATACTGTTACACCAACAAGTGTAAATAACTGTGCAGGAAATTCGTTTGAAGTTACCATAAGTGTTGGTGCTGCACCAATTGGAACGGATCCAAACATCACTACATGTAGCGATGTTGCTTTAGCAATTGATTTAGATGCTGCTGCAATTACAACCTTAACAGGAAATACTTTTTCTTGGGTTGCAACCGATAATCCTAATATTACAGGAGAAACAGTAGGAGTATCAACTAATGGTACAATAACCGATACACTTAATAATATTACAACAAGTGCACAAACTGTTACGTATACTGTTACACCAACAAGTGCTGCTCCAAATAGTTGTCAAGGTGCTGATTTTATAGTAACCGTTACTGTAAACCCTGAACCGATACAAGTAGTACAAGTAGAAACAATATGTAGTAATGTTGCATTGGCAGTGGATTTAAACACTCATACTAGCTTATCTAATAATACCTATGAATGGATTGCAACTGACAACCCTGATGTAGGAGGAGAAACTAGTACTATACAAACAGGAGTTAGTATCACAGATACTCTAACTAATACTACGTTAATAACTCAAACAGTAATTTATACTATTACGCCAACATCAGAAAATGGTTGTGAAGGAAATCCTTTTACAATAAGTATTGATGTAAACCCAGAACCAGATGGAACAGATACAGTTGTGCCGACTTGTAGCGCTGTAACAGCAGGTGTTGACTTGAATACTATTACAACTCTAACAGGAAATACGTATTCTTGGGTTGTAACCGATAATCCTGATGTTACTGGTGAAACCACAGGTGCACAAACAGGTAATATGATAACAGAAACTTTAACCAATACAAGTACTGTTAATCAAGATGTGATTTATACTGTTACACCAACAAGTGTAAATAACTGTGCAGGAAATTCGTTTGAAGTTACCATAAGTGTTGGTGCTGCACCAATTGGAACGGATCCAAACATCACTACATGTAGCGATGTTGCTTTAGCAATTGATTTAGATGCTGCTGCAATTACAACCTTAACAGGAAATACTTTTTCTTGGGTTGCAACCGATAATCCTAATATTACAGGAGAAACAGTAGGAGTATCAACTAATGGTACAATAACCGATACACTTAATAATATTACAACAAGTGCACAAACTGTTACGTATACTGTTACACCAACAAGTGCTGCTCCAAATAGTTGTCAAGGTGCTGATTTTATAGTAACCGTTACTGTAAACCCTGAACCAGTTTTCCCAGCCACTACACCAATAAGTTCTTGTAGTGATACTGCTCTAAGTATTAATTTAGATACAATGAATACGAATACCTTAACAGGTGTAACGTATGCATGGACTGCAACAGCTAATGGAACTGTAACTGGTGTAAGTGCAAATGGAATAACAGCAAATATAACTGATGTAATTACAAATACAAGTGGAGCTGCGGTTGATGTAATTTATACCATCATTCCTACAAGTGCTACTGGTTGTGTTGGAGAAACCTTTGAAATAGTTGTTACAGTTGGTGATGAACCATCTGGAACAAATGACACACAAACAATTTGTAGTGATGATACTTTAGCTGTAGATCTAAATACTTTAATAAATAAAGCTGGAACAACTTTTGCATGGACTTCTTCTACAAATGGAACTGTAACTGGTGTAAGTGCAAATGGCACAACAGCAAATATTACGGATACTATTAATAATATTAGTAATCTACCTGTTGAAGTAATATATACTATCACACCTACAAATGGTTGTTTAGGAAATGACTTTACAGTAATTATAACCGTAAATCCAGAACCTGTTGGAACTTCGCCAACACCATTAGATGCATGTAGCGATATTGAATTTACTATTAATTTAGAAGATTATACAAGTATGGCAAATTCAGGTAATACATATGAATGGCAAGCAATTGACAATACAGATGTTGATGTAACTGGTGAAACAACCACCTTAACAACTAGTTCTATTATTACTGAAACAATATCTAATATAAGTGCAACACCACAAATTGTTACTTATAATATAACACCTATTTCAACATTAGGATGTAGAGGTGATTTATTTACTATTGATGTAGAAATTGGTCAAAAACCAGTGGAGTTAATAATTACACCTATACTTATCCCATTTTGTAGTAATGATGTATTAAATATTAATTTGAATACATTTACCACTTTAACAGGTAATACTTATGAATGGATTGCTACGGATAATACAGACGTCAATTCAGACGGAGACCTTACAGTAATTGGAGAAACTACCACCTTAACTACTGGAAATACTATTACGGATGCTATAAAAAACACATCAATAACAGTGCAACAAGTAACTTATACCATTACACCAACAAGTGCAAATGGTTGTAAAGGTGATGATTTCACTATTACAGTTGATATTAATCCAGAACCTATTGGGAATAGTGATATTGAAGAAACTGCTTGTAGCGATGTTGCAGTCAATTTTGATTTAACTACTTATACTACTTTAGCAAACAATACTTATATTTGGGTTGCAACCGATAACCCTAATGTTACAGGTGAAACTACAGTTAGTTCAACATCAATAAATATTACCGATACACTAACAAACCTAAGTGCAAATAACCAAGATGTAATATACACAGTTACTCCAACAAGTGTAAATGGTTGTATTGGCGAATCTTTTGAAATAACAGTTAATGTTGGTTTTGAACCTGTAGGAATTGTATCAATTATACCAGCTTGTAGTGATACTGCTCTAAATATTGATTTAAACACAAATACTTTTATAGCAAATTTCACAAACACTAATTATACATTCTCTTGGTATGCAGATAATAATAATAATGTTTCTGGTGAGACAACAACTCCTTCAACAGGAAACTTAATTACAGATGTTTTAACTAATACAAGTGGAACCCTACAGAATATTATCTATCATATTATTCCAACAAGCGCAGCTCCAAACAGTTGTGTAGGAGATGAATTTACTATAACCGTAGAGGTTGGTTTTGAGCCAGTTGGGACAACATCTATTGAAAATATATGTAATGATGTACAGTTAAATTTAAGTCTTGACAATTACACAACTTTAACAGGTAATACATACAAATGGTACGCAATAGATAATTCAAATGTTACTGGAGAAACAACAACTGAAACAAATACAAATACAATTAATGATACTGTTTTAAATACCACAGGTAGTGTACAAATAGTAGATTATATGATTGTCCCAACTAGTGCAGCTGGTTGTGAAGGTGATGAGTTTTTAGTGTCGGTTGAAGTAAATCCAAGACCACAATTTGATTTATTACCTCAATACTTTATTTGTCCAGATGTGGAAGAGGTAACTATTGGCGAAGATAATCCAGATGCCTATACTTACCATTGGTATGAAGCAAATGATATGAATATTATTATTGGTTATGACGAAACATTATTAGTAACCGAAGATGATTTAGCACAAAGTAATGGTACTTATGTATTAAGAGTAACCGACATCTTAGGGTGTACATATTCTCAATTTACATCGGTTAGTATGGCAGAACAAATGCTTATTGCAGAAGTTCATGTATCAGATTTTAACCGACCAGATAATAGTATAGTAATTGATGTAGTTGGTGGATCAGGTAGTTTTGAATACACCTTAACTTATGAAGATTATGCTGGAAGTACGCAAACTATCACACAAATTAGCCCTAAATTTACTAACCTAGTTGCTGCTACTTATCAAATAGAAGTAACCGACTTAACAGGTTGTAGTGTAGGTATTACATCAGATGATATTTATGTACTTGATTATCCTCCATTCTTTACACCTAATGGAGATTTACAAAATGATACTTGGCAAATTATAGGGTCACACCTAATACCAACATCTAAAATTTATATATTTAATAGGTTTGGAAAAATATTAGCTCAAGTAGATCCAGACAATGTAGTTGGTTGGGACGGAACTTATAATGGAATTCAAGTACCAGCAAGTGATTATTGGTTTACTGTGGAATATTTAGATCCTAATAATGGTAAAGCTAAAACAGTTCAAGGAAACTTTAGTATTGTTAGAAAGTAATTTTTTCAATTTATGAAAACACTTCAACTAAATACATATTATACTTGTTAATAATTAAAAATAAAAAGCATTCACTAAATAGTGAATGCTTTTTACATTTGTTATAATTTTGACGCTGAAATAAATAATTATTATGGATAATTCAAATAGATATAATTTAAGAGGTGTTTCTGCTTCAAAAGAGGACGTACATTTAGCAATTAAAAACATTGATAAAGGCTTATTCCCAAAAGCGTTTTGTAAAATTGTACCAGATCATTTAACAAATGACGAAAAATATTGTATCGTAATGCATGCAGATGGTGCTGGAACAAAATCATCTTTGGCATATATGTATTGGAAAGAAACAGGCGACTTATCTGTTTGGAAAGACATTGCGCAAGATGCCTTAATAATGAATATTGATGATTTACTATGTGTTGGTATTACCGATAATATTTTATTATCATCAACTATTGGACGAAATAAAAATTTAATCACTGCTGAAATTATTTCAGAAATTATAAACGGATCCGAAGAGGTTCTTAAAAATCTAAAAACTTTTGGCGTAAATATTCACTCTACTGGTGGAGAAACTGCTGATGTTGGTGATTTAGTAAGAACAATAATTGTAGACTCTACGGTTACTGCTAGAATAAAACGTAGTGATGTAATTGATAATGCTAATATAAAGACAGGTAATGTAATTGTTGGTTTGGCTTCTTTTGGTCAAGCAACTTATGAAACTTGTTATAATGGAGGAATGGGTTCTAACGGATTAACATCAGCAAGACATGATGTTTTCTCTAAATATTTAGCAAAAAAATATCCTGAAAGCTATGATAGTCAAGTACCTGAAGATTTAGTGTATTCGGGTAGTATGAAATTACAAGATTCGGTTGATGGAAGTACTTTAGATGCAGGTAAATTGGTATTATCGCCTACAAGAACCTATGCACCAATTATTAAAAAAATATTAGATAAACACCGTAAAGATATTAATGGAATGGTGCATTGTAGCGGAGGAGCACAAACTAAAATACTTCATTTTATAGATAATCTGCATATTATAAAAGATAATTTATTCGATATTCCACCATTATTCAAATTAATACAAAAAGAATCCAATACCAATTATAAAGAAATGTACCAAGTCTTTAATATGGGACACAGAATGGAATTATACGTTCCAATAGAAATAGCGGATAGTATTATTGAAATATCAAAAAGTTTTAATGTTGATGCACAAATTATTGGTAGTGTTGAATCAAGTCCAACAAAAAAACTGACTATAAAAAGTGAATTTGGTACTTTTATCTATTAAATGAAAAAGATCCTTTTATTATCCGATACACATAGTCATATTGATGAGCAAATGCTTAAATATATCAAACAAGCAGATGAGGTTTGGCATGCTGGAGATATTGGAGATATTAATGTTACCGATACCATACAAAAACACAATACACTAAGAGCTGTTTATGGAAATATAGATGATACCGTAGTAAGAAAATCTTTTCCTCTTGATGCAAAATTTACTATTGAAGATGTAAAAGTTTGGATGACACATATTGGCGGTTACCCAAACCGTTATGATATGAGAATACGTGAACAGATTAAAAAAAATCCGCCAAATTTATTTATTTCTGGACATTCGCATATTTTAAAAGTAATGTTTGATAAAAAACTAAATAGTTTACACATCAATCCTGGTGCAGTTGGGAAATATGGTATTCACACTATAAGAACAATGGTTCGTTTTGAAATAGATAAAGATAAAATTCAAAACTTGGAAATTATTGAATTGGAAAATAGGCAGAAAAAACAAAATTGATAATTACAACTTTGATATCATACCAATTTGAAAGTAAAATTACTGATAAATAAATTATATTTTGATGTTGAATTGGTATTACATCAATACCTTGATTACTTTATTATCGATTGGTCGTAATAAAAAAAATGACTCTAGTTTATAATTGTATTGATAAAACCGAATATAAGCACAAAAAACACCAAGGAATACAAAGTTCTGTAAGTTTAACCATGAGGTTTAATGTTACTGAAAACATAATTTTTAGATGGCATTCGAAAGATAATCATAAAATTTGAAATGAACTCATCATAGAATTTTATGCTGTTTGAGTTCCGTTGGTAAATAAAAAATCGGTTTACATAAGTAAACCGATTTCATCGCACTAATAACTAAATTATAAGCTTATCGTAATCTATCTACTGATTTTACAAGATCTTCATCCTTCTTTATGTATCTATTAGCAAAAACTAATAAAAACACACTCAGTATAGGTAAAAAAGTCCCAATACCTTTCTCAGAAACTAAGGTTTCTCCAGATACATTTAGTACATTGTAAACAATAAAGCCCAATAATAAAAAGTTTAATAAAATATTTATTCTATTCATTACAAATTGTAATTTTCTGTTTTTAAACAAAAAGATAGTAATAAAAGATAAAATTGCTGATAATATAAACAAAAAACCAATCGGCTTTAAGTATAATGATTCTTTAACAATAGATTCATAAGCGAAAAATTGCGCATCATACGTAGCATTCCATAAAGCAAAAACACTTGATAAACCACCAGAAACAATGGTTGCGACTAATAATATTAATGATTGAACTCTTTGGATCATAAAATTGTTAATTCTAAAGCAAAAGTACATCATTAATTTTTATTGCTAAAGTTATTTTATTTAAAATATTATCGTATCATTGTACTATAATAAGAATAAAGTTTTATTCTTATTATATTCCTAAAATCATACACAATCAAGTATATACTTACCCATAATTAACAACAATATATTAATTTACACATATTATTTATGTTTGAAATCGAACAACTTAAAGAAAAAAAGTTAGTAAAATTACAAGAAATTGCAAAAACTATCGGACTGAAAAAAACCAGTCAATTAAAAAAATTAGATTTAGTTTACCAAATTTTAGATGAACAGGCTAAAAGCCCTATAAAGGAAGAAAAAACAACTCCAAAAGTTAAAGCTAAACCACGAGCAAGAGTAGATAAACCTGTTAAAAAAGACGAAAATCCTACACTTTTTGATAAAACTAAAACAGAAAGCAAAACAACTGAACCAAAACCTAAACAACAAAAAGTTGTAAATAAAAAGGATACAGAAAGAAAAGAAGATACAAAAACAGTTGATAAAGTAGAAAAATCAACAACTGAGAAAAAACACACCAAAACAACAACTAAAAAAGAACTTACCGAAGAGCAAAGGCTAAAAAACGAAAGAGCTAATGCTTTAAATCCAAATTACAAAAATAAAAGTAATGGAAATGGTAACGATAAAGGAAAGGAAAAGTTAGATGATGAAAAATCACACAAACCTAAACAACACGCAAAGCAACAAAATAAACCTAAAGTTGATCGTGGAAACGAACTAAAAGGTAATGGAAAATATAAAAATCCAGATTTTGAATTTGATGGTATTATTGAAGCAGAAGGAGTTCTAGATACCATGAATGATGGTTATGGTTTTTTACGCTCATCGGATTATAATTACCTTTCTTCACCAGATGATATTTACGTATCACAATCGCAAATTAAACTATTTGGCTTGAAAACTGGAGATACTGTTAAAGGAGTTGTAAGACCTCCAAAAGAAGGAGAAAAATATTTCCCACTTATTAGAGTATCATTAATTAATGGTCTAAACCCAAGTGTTGTTAGAGATCGTGTTTCTTTTGAACACTTAACACCTTTATTTCCAAAAGAAAAATTTAATTTAGCTGGTAAAGGAAGTTCTTTATCTACAAGAATAATGGATATGTTTGCCCCTATTGGTAAAGGACAACGTGGAATGATTGTTTCACAACCAAAAACAGGTAAAACCATGTTACTTAAAGATATTGCCAATGCAATAGCTGAAAATCACCCTGAAGTTTATCAAATAATTTTACTAATTGACGAAAGACCCGAAGAGGTTACCGATATGCGTAGAAGTACTAAAGGAGAAGTTGTTGCTTCCACTTTTGATGAACCTGCGGAAAAACATGTACGTGTCGCTAATATTGTATTAGAAAAAGCCAAAAGATTGGTAGAATGTGGTCATGATGTAGTTATTTTATTAGATTCTATTACTCGTTTAGCTAGAGCATATAATACCGTTGCACCAGCATCTGGTAAAATACTTTCTGGTGGTATTGATGCAAACGCTTTACACAAACCAAAACGTTTCTTTGGTGCGGCTAGAAAAATTGAAAATGGTGGTTCTTTAACTATTATTGCAACAGCTTTAACCGATACTGGTTCTAAAATGGACGAAGTTATTTTTGAAGAATTTAAAGGTACTGGTAATATGGAGTTACAATTAGATAGAAATATTTCTAATCGTAGAATTTTCCCTGCTATTGATATTATAAAATCAAGTACCCGTAGAGATGATCTATTACTTGACCCTAAAAATTTACAACGTTTATGGATCTTACGTAAATACTTAGCAGATATGAATCCTATTGAATCAATGACATTTATAAAAGATAAAATTAAACATACAAATAGTAACGAAGAGTTTTTAATGTCTATGAACGGTTAAATAGACCTTAGTCGTTTGAATTACTTAAATTTTTATAAAACACCATTTATCACTAGCTGATAAATGGTGTTTTTATTTAAAAATATTTTTTTTATCTTGTTCTTTTAATAAAAAGTAGTATCTTTGCAGCCTAAATCGCGGGATAGAGCAGTAGGTAGCTCGTTGGGCTCATAACCCAAAGGTCACTGGTTCGAGTCCAGTTCCCGCTACTAAGTAAGACACATTAGAAATAATGTGTCTTTTTTTATATAGTAAATTAGGTATTATCAATCTCTTTTAATTAACAAATAAATTTCATTATCCAATTCTAAATATCCTTGATCATATACGTAATAATATGTATTTTGAGTTTTAGTAACATAGATTTGTGTAAAGTAATTAAAATCAAAATTGTGACTAATTAATTTTGAACGTGTAACTTTAGTCTTACCTAATTTATTAAGAGTAGAAAGTACTTTATAGTTTTTACGTAAACGATTATTAGTATTTCTAATAAGGTTTTTACTATCTCTATTTATTTTATTATTGTAGGTGTTTCTACAATAATCTGAACAGAATTTTTTATCAATTCGCCCTTTAAAACCATCGCTACACTCTAAACATTTTTGTTTTTCCATACCGTAAGCTTATTGTTTGTTGTTTTTTTCCATACAAAAGGAATTGTCTTATAGCATAAAAAACCCTTATAAACCCTTTTGTTTATTGTAAAAATAAGTAATAATTTTGTATTACACAATTATTTATAAACATTTACATTCATTTACAAACGAAAGTAAACGTTTACTAACCAATTAGAATTAGCAAGTTGTTGGTTATTTGCAGTGTCGAAACAAAAAAAAGGAATTTTGACAAAACGGGAATAATCCCAAAATAACAAGCCTTAATAAATAGGCGTAAATACTTATCTTATGAATACGTTAAGAAACACAGTTCAATTAATTGGAAACTTAGGTCAAAAACCTGAAATTATTACTTTAGAAAGTGGTAAAAAATTAGCTAAATTTAGTTTAGCAACTAATGAAACTTATAAAGATGCTAAAGGTGAAAAGCAAACACAAACCGAATGGCACAATATTATCGCATGGGGAAAAACAGCCGAAATTGTAGAAATGTTCCTAGATAAAGGGAAAGAAATTGCCCTTAGAGGAAAATTAACATACAATAATTATGACGATAAAGATGGTAATAAGCGTTATAGAACCGAAATTGTAGCAAGTGAAATTATGATGTTTGGTAAATAAATTAACTTTTTAAAAATCAAAAAGGCTTTGTGATATTCACAGAGCCTTTTTTAGTTATTCAAAAAAATGTGTACATTTTTTTTATGTCATTTCTGCAAAAACAGAAATCTCATCAATAATGAGATTAGTGAAGAACACAACGCATAGTTTTATTTTTATCGGCTCGTTTTTTTCTCGTTAAAGAGTGGTTTTGTATATTCATTATAGAGTTCAAATAAGAACTCAATTCTCGTGTTTTCATCTTTAAAAGACTGTGAACGATAACACAAATCTACTGCTTTATCTAATTCTTGATGCGCCTTTGCTAATTTTGGTGGCATAGTTAATTGATGATACAAATCTGCTAAACTGCTTTTAGGAAATTCTGCTCTTACATCTAAAACATTTTGTGCTTTATCTTCTACTTTCTTTTTGTTCTTTTCGCTTACTTCTTTTGCCCAAGGATAATTATTATAAACTACATCTTTTGAATA
>CAYOFS010000049.1:0-13775 GCA_964403095.1 uncultured Flavobacteriaceae bacterium
TAATTAGCAGCTTGTATGTGTTCGAACTTAATATGTTGTTTATCTGTTAGGTTTGGTTCTTTGTTGCTTTAAGAACATCAATAATCAACCTTTCAAATAAGTAGGTGTGGCGTTCAAAACCGTCAGCCCACGGAACATCAACACTCTTTACTCCTGTTGGAGTCTTGACACGTGGAATACGACAATTTATAAAAGTCTTATATTGTAAAGTGTCTAAATGTCGCCA
The DNA here is from genome assembly GCA_964403095.1 of uncultured Flavobacteriaceae bacterium. GTDB lineage: Bacteria > Bacteroidota > Bacteroidia > Flavobacteriales > Flavobacteriaceae > S010-17. The sequence continues at coordinate 227 of CAYOFS010000049.1, forward strand.
CCTACGTGATTTCCTACGGTCATGAATACTATACATTTCTCTTGTTTCTGGACATTCAGCCTTAGAACCTATGTAATGAACGTAAATATCTACCTCTTCTAATTGAAAATTGACTTTAACATCATAAATTATCTATGAATCTCCAAAATTCAATAGAATATCAAAAAATTGCTCTGAAAACATAATTTATTATTTTACTGCAAATTTAACATTTCCACACAAATAAGGGTAGAACCAAATCTTTCAACGGCCAATTTAACATTGGACATTCTTTTAATATATCTGAATTAAATTCTGCTATATATTATGTTACTTTAGAATCTTTTGAAGGAAATAATATGCAACGTTTAATTGTAAGATAGTTTACCAAACCTTACAATTAAAATTGTATTCAATCTTAATATATTTTACAAGGTTCCTCTTCTTGCTTGTTCTGCTTCAATAGATTCAAATAAGGCTTTAAAATTACCTTTTCCAAACGATTGTGCGCCTTTACGTTGAATTATCTCAAAGAAAAGAGTTGGTCTATCGGTTACAGGTTTGGTAAATATTTGTAACAAATAACCTTCATCATCTCTATCAACCATAACTCCATGCTTTTTAAGTAAAGCCATATCTTCGGCTATTTCTCCTACTCTATCTCCAACAGTATCATAGTATTCTCCTGGAACATATAAAAATTCAACTCCTCTTTTTTTCATTTCGGAAACGGTAAAAACAATATCATCGGTTGCAACAGCAATATGCTGTACTCCTGCACCGCCATAAAAATCTAAATACTCTTCAATTTGTGATTTCTTTTTTCCTTCTGCTGGTTCATTAATAGGGAATTTTATTCTCCCATTACCGTTAGTCATCACTTTTGACATTAAGGCAGTATATTCAGTAGAAATATCTTTATCATCAAATGATATTAACTGTGCAAAGCCCATAACATCTTGATAGAATTTTCCCCAAACATTCATTTGTCCCCAATCTACATTACCAACCATATGATCAATGTATTTTAACCCACAATTTGTTGGGTTATAATGACTTTCCCATTTTTCAAATTTAGGTAAAAAGACTCCGTTATAATTTTTACGCTCTACAAAAATATGGACTGTATCTCCATAAGTATGAATACCTGCTCTGACTACTTCTCCATCTGAGTCTTTTTCAGTTTTTGGTTCAAAATAAGACTTCGCTCCTCTTTTTGTAGTTTCTTCCCATGATTTTTTAGCGTCTTCAACCCAAAGTGCAATTGCCTTTACTCCATCACCATGTTTTTTTATATGTTCAAAAATATCTGTACTTTCATCACTTGGCATTGGTGTTGTAAAGATTAATTTTATTTTATCTTGAACAACAACATAACTAGTTTTGTCTTTCATTCCAGTTTCTAAACCCGCATAAGCATGTGATTGAAAACCAAAAGCTGTTTTATAAAAATGAGCTGCTTGCTTTGCATTACCTACGTAATATTCTACATAATCGGTTCCCATAATTGGAAGAAAATCTTGAGCTTCGTCAAATATTTTATCTAACCCGTAATTGAAATTTTTAATATTTTTTAAATCTGACATCTGTCTAGTATTTTTAATTGATTTTAGTTATTTTACTTTAATTTTTACTTCTATTACAAAAGCCATGATTTATAATAATCTCCTACTTCTAATTTTAAAGCTTCTTCGGTAATCATCATTGGTCTAAAAGGATCAATCATAACTGCAAGCTCTTCTGTTTTTGTTTTACCAACACTTCGTTCTATTGCTCCTGGATGTGGTCCGTGAGGAATCCCGCCTGGATGTAAGGTGAATTGCCCTTCTTTAATATTATTTCTACTCATAAAATCGCCATCTACATAGTATAGTAATTCATCTGAATCTATATTACTATGATGGTAAGGTGCTGGAATTGATTCTGGATGGTAATCATACATTCTTGGCACAAACGAACATACTACAAAACCTGCTGCTTCCCATTGTTGATGTATTGGCGGCGGCATATGAATACGCCCTGTTATAGGTTCAAAATCATGTATTGAAAATGCATAAGGATAATGAAAACCGTCCCAACCAATTACATCAAATGGATGATTTGTATGTGTATATTCATAAAGTATTCCTTGTTTTTTTGATAAAATTTTAAAATCACCCTTTTCATCATGTGTTTTTAAATCTTTTGGCAATCTAAAATCACGTTCACAAAATGGAGAGTCTTCTAAAAACTGACCAAAATTATTACGATAACGTTTAGGGGATAATATAGGACTAAATGACTCTATATAAAGTATCTTATTTTCTTCACTATCAAAATCCATTTGATAAGTTGTACCTCTTGGGATAATTAGGTAATCTCCGTACTTAAAATCCAGGTTTCCATACATTGTTCTAAGTAAGCCTGAACCTTTATGTATGAAAAGCATTTCATCGGCATCTGAATTTCGATAAAAATAATCTTTTCCAAATGTTTTTGGTGCTGCTAAACCAATATGCAAATCATTATTTACAAAAAATGTTTTTCTACTCTTTAAAAAATCATCTTCTTTAGGTAGTGAAAACCCTTGAAAACTCATGGCTTTCATGTGTTTTTCTATGGCTATTTTCGGAGTTAAATCGGCTATTTTTTTAATTTCACTTACAACTGTTGGCGGATATAAGTGATAAATCAATGAAGACATTCCTGCAAAACCTGCTGTTCCAAAAAGCTCTTCTTGATAAAGACTTCCGTCTGACTTCTTAAAGGTTGTATGTCGTTTATGTGGTATTTTTCCTAGGGTATGGTATCTTGGCATTACTATTTTATTAAAATATTAAAATTTATAACTCAATTTATTTACTAAGCAACTTAAGTGCTTTTAAATACTATAAATCATATTCAATTTATATTTTGAACTGTTTAATTTAAAAAATACAGTAATTATTCCACAGCAATAACTTCTGTGATATGTGGTGCATACTTTTTAATGGTGTATTCAATACCATTTTTCAAAGTCATTTTATTAATATTACATGATGTACATGCGCCTAAAAATTCAACTTTTACTATTGTATCATCAATTCCAACAAGTGAAACATCTCCTCCATCGGTTAATAAAAATGGACGAATTTCTTCTAGAGCTTTGTTAATATTGATTAATGTGTCTTTTTCTGTCATAATTTCAATTACTATATAATACCAAAGTTACGAAAAATAAAATAAATACATCTTATTTTGCTGCGCAACCACTCATTGTTGTAATTCTTACAACTTCTGTTTCAGGCAATTCTTCATTTCGTTTTAATAATTCCGTTAGGATATTTTTTGTTATTTGAGAAAAAACGTTTTCGATAAATGAATTTTCTTGTAAAGCTGCTGGTCTTCCAACATCTCCTGACTCTCTAATACTTTGAATTAACGGAATTTCTCCTAAAAAAACCGTATTCATATCTTCTGCTAAGTTTTTTGCGCCATCTTGTCCAAAAATATAATATTTATTATTTGGTAATTCTGGTGGTGTAAAATAGCTCATATTTTCAATGATACCTAAAACAGGCACATTAATACTCTCTTGCTTAAACATTGCTACTCCTTTTTTAGCATCGGCTAAGGCAATCTTTTGAGGCGTACTAACTATAATTGCTCCTGTAATTGGAACTGCTTGTACTAAAGATAAATGAATATCTCCTGTTCCTGGAGGTAAATCAATTAATAAAAAATCTAATTCTCCCCAATGTGCATCAAAAATCATTTGATTCAGAGCTTTTGAAGCCATTGGTCCTCGCCAAATAACAGCCTGATTTGAATCCGTAAAAAAACCCAATGACAACATTTTTACACCATAATTCTCTACTGGTTTCATCTTTGAACGTCCGTCAATTAAAGCTGATAATGGTTTTTCATTAATAACATCAAACATAATTGGCATTGATGGTCCATAAACATCGGAATCTAAAATCCCTACTTTAAACCCCATTTTTGATAAACTAACTGCAATATTTGCTGTTATGGTTGATTTACCAACACCACCTTTACCTGAAGCAATAGCTATAATATTTTTAATGCCAGGTATTTTTTTAGAAAGGCCTTGTATAGAATTATTAGCTGGTGCCATTGCTTTAGCCTTTACTGTAACATTTACTTTAACTTTTATTTTTTTATCAATATCAATATGTATAGCTGTAGTAATTACTTGTTCTATTTTCTTTTTAGCTTGTAATGTTGGATTTGATATTTCCACATCAATTATCACTTCGTCTCCAAAAACAACAATATTTTTAACAGAGTTACTTTCAATTAAACTTTTACCTTCTCCTGGTGCTGTTACTGTTTCTAAAACAGTATTAATATCTTTTTTATTAAAACTCATCTTATATTTATTTTTCAATAATTATTATCCGCTACAAATATAATTCATTTTTAACAATTTTCTGAACGAAATATACAAGTAAATTGTTAAAAAAGCACGTGTTTATTTCTAATCTTTTCATAAAATTAGGTTCTATAATTACTTTTTAATATTTTTGTAACTTAATTTAAACTCTTAATCATGAAAAAAATAATTATTATATCGTTAATTCTCTTAATTTCAATCTCTTGTAAAGATGGAAATAAATCAGGATTTAAAATTGATGTTGCTATAAATGACGTTCCTGATAATAGAAAAGTTTTCTTAAAAAAACAAGTTGATGGAAAAATAATTATTTTAGATAGTACAATAGTAAAAAATGGAAAATTTACCTTTACGGGTAAAATTGAAGAACCAGTAATTCTAGGTGTTTTTATAGATAGTATAAATAGAGGTGCAATATTTCCTTTTATTGATGTTAATGACCAAATAAAGGTAACTGCTTATAAAGACAGCTTAACTAAATCTAAAATTGTAGGTTCAGAGTTAAATACTGAACTAACTCGATTACGTGATAAACGTGCAATATTAACTGCCGAATCTAAAAAGTTTCTTCCTGATTTTCAAAAAGCAAATCTAGCAAAAGATACTATTGCAATTAAACGTATTAATAAAAAAATAAAGGCTATCAGTGATAAAATGGCTTTAAACGATTGGAATTACACAAAAAGAAACCCTGATTCATACGTTTCTACGCTTGTTTTTCAAGGTTTAATGTCAAACCCACAATATAAGGACTCTTTAAATATTGTGTTTAATAGTTTTTCTGATAAAGTCAAGAATTCTAATTTATCAAAACCTGTTAGGGATTATTTTGATTATTTAGACAAGCAACTAAATAAATCGTTAGAGACACCAAATAAAAAATCTACAAAGAGTATTAAAATTGAAACGCATTAATTTTTAATCAGTTTAATGATTTTACTTTTTTTGTCGGTTGCTATTTTTATAAAATAAACACCTTTATCAAGGTTTTCATTCTTAATTATAGTTGTTGTTTCTTGCGTTTTTAGTAAGGATAAAAGCTGGCCATTAACACTGTAAATACTTAGCTGTGCTTCAGTTATTAAATTAGGAATGTTTACTGTAACATTATCCTTAAAAGGATTTGGATATACACTAAAGTTCAACAATTCACTATTATTTAGACTTGCAGGAGTTGCATAAATAGCTTTTACTTCAAAGTCATCAAAATAAAATCCGTCTTCGGTTGTATAGCCATCACTTACTATCTGAAATCTAAATTTAATATTTTCGTTTAAATAATCGGATATATTTATTTCTTCCTTTACCCAAGTATTTTGCGCTCCATCATACATTGGCTCATTTTCTATATTTTGTTGTGAATTTCCGTTTTTAGTGTGTTTTCCACATTGCGGAATCCAAGTTATGCCATTATCTATCGAGATTTCAAACTGTACATAATCCCAACCTGATTCAATATTCCACTTAGTATAAAATGAAATTTTAGCCGATATTGCATTTGTTAAATCCAATTCATTTGACAATTCTATACTACTATCAATATTATCATTATAATTACCCGATACAGAATCTGTAATAGCACTTGGAGCAGAGTAATATTCTGTTGTTGAAATATTCCAATTTGTAATATTATAATTATTTAATGAGCTTGCATTATCAGTGAAAATAGATTGTGGTGTTCCAAAAATTTTAGTTATTTCTTTTTCCGAATCAAATTGCCCATTATTTACTATTAATTTATATTTAATTTCGTTTCCTTGCTGAATTGAACTATCTAAAACATAACTAATCACATTGGCATCTTCTTGCGCCATTACCATTCCGTTATGAGTTTGAGATGACCCAACACTCACAATATTAGCTGACAAAGGAATTATACTTACTGTAAAATTAGCAGGACTTTGCAAACCTAAACGTTTAATAGTATAGTTAAAATCACCATTTATAGTATTAATAAATTCAGGGCTTGTATCCTTAGTTACTGCATAATTTGTAATTAAGTGCGCTGCAGTAATATTATGGAATAACATTTCTTTACATATAGGAACAATACTCGATTGACTTGGCCAAAATGCTGACCCAATTTCTGGTGTCATTGCATAAATTTTATTTTTGGTTGAAGTATCACCATACATCCAATCGTCTGAATCTCCCGCTGCTGGATATAATTCAGAAGAAATAATATTCGCATACCCGTTTTCTTTCACCATTATTTCTGACATAGCCTCAAAAGTACTATGTTCAGGTGTTGGTGTATTAATTGCATATCCGTAAGGTATTAACAACAACTCAGAATATGAGTGATTATTTAGAGCCATTACAAAATTATGTTGCTCACAAAACCATTTAACAGCTTGGTTCTCTGGTTCAGAAAAACCTGCTATTCCTGGCCAAGTCTCTCCACTTCCTGACAAAGACACACCCGATTCTCCCCAATGAAAAGAATAATTTCTATTATTATCTACGCCAATACTTCCATCGGCATTTAACCTTCTGTTTTTTCTCCAAAAACCTCCTCCATTTGGATTGGTTGTTTCATTATAAATATAACCATCAACATTAATTACTGGAATAAAAAATTGCTCTGTATTATCTATAATTGATTGAATCTCCGTACTTGTAGCATAATTTTCTAATAAATACCACATATAAAATATCAATTGTTGTACAGAAGCAGGTTCTCTAGCATGATGAATCGCTGTCAACAACATTTCGGGTTCGTTTTCATCTATTGTTGGGTTATCGGATATTTTCACGGAATAGATTGGTCTGTTTTCAAAAGTATTAAAATTACTTATTTGTGCTTTTGCTGTAATTAAATTAGGATATAATGTAAACATATCGTCTAATTCTGATAACACTTGTGCATAAGTATAAAAACCTCCCATACTTCCTAATTCAAAATTAACTGGTGCTACATAGTTCGAAACATTAGTACAAGTAGCATTTTTAGTTCCTTTTGTGTTTTTTTTTAAACTAGTAACATGTTTTTGCATATCATAGATTAAAACCTCAACCCTAAAACCAAGTTGCTGTGCTATTTCTAGCTCTTTTTTAGAAAAAACAGATTCTATAAATATATTTTTCTTTTTCAACCCATGATCGACAGCTAGACCATTATTAGCTAGGATCTCTAAATCTATTGATGATGAATAATATATTTTAGCTTTTGAGTATTTTTGTACTTTTTCTTGAGAGAAACTAGCGATACAACTTAATGAAAATAAAAGTACTATAATAAAAGTCGAAATTTTAGTCATTGCGAGAAATTTAGAAAACAAATATACATTAATCTTAAAGAATAAAAACTACTATAATAAAACAACTAACAGATAGATTTCCCTAAGTTACTTTTTATTTATTACTTTTGCCTTCTAAAATTAGAACCAATTGATACGAACTAAAGAGTACAAATTATTATTTTACCGATTAACACTTGCTTATTTATTCTATTTTATTGCTAGAGTTTTATTCTTTTTCTACAATAGTAGTCTTTTAAATATAGATTCATTCTCCGAATTTATTAATGTAATTTTTAGAGGATTCGCCTTTGACACTACAGCAATACTTTATGTCAATTTATTATTTATACTTTTTAGTATTTTACCTTTGTATATAAACACTAAAAAGTGGTTTCAAAAAATGCTTTTTTATATTTACTTTACCACAAATTTATTAGCATATGCTACAAATTTTATTGACTTAATTTATTATAAATTTTCTAATTTTAGATTAACCACAGCTACTTTTAATGAATTTGGTAATGAAACTAACGGACTTGCTTTAGCTTTTTCTTTTTTAAAGGATTACTGGCATGTTTTATTCTTGTTTATTACTATATCATGGTTATGGATTTACTTGTATAAAAAAGTAACTATTCAGCCTGAAAAAATCAATAAAAAATTAGTTTATTTTATTACTTCAGTGATTGGGTTTTTAATTTTTGGCACACTTATAGTTGGTGGAATAAGAGGTGATTTCAAGCACAGCACAAGACCAATTACTTTAGTTGACGCAAATAGACATGTGAAAAAATCTGAGCAATCCTCGATGGTTTTAAACACACCATTTACAATAATAAGAACCATAAATAAAAATTATTTTCTTCGTAAAAACGATTTTACTAAGGAAGAAATTAAAGCATTAATCAAGCCTCTAAAACAGTACAACCAAGACAGTTTAATGATTAAGAACAAACCAAATATTGTTTTATTTATTGTTGAGAGTTTTGCACGAGAATATATTGGCGCTTTTAATACACGCTCTAATATTCCAAATTATAAAAGCTACACACCTTTTATTGACTCGCTATCACAGCATAGTTTGATTTTTGATAATGCTTTTGCTAATGGAAGAAAATCTATTCATGCAATGTCTTCTGTTTTAGCAGGAATACCATCGTTTAAAGTAGCATTTACTTCTTCTTCTTTTTCTAATCAGAAAATACAATCGGTTGTTTCAACTTTAAATAATTACGGCTATGACACTTCTTTTTTTCATGGCGCTGCTAATGGTTCAATGGGCTTTTTAGGTTTTGGTAATATTCTTGGAATGGATCATTATTATGGCATGAATGAGTTTGATAATATAAATGAAACAGATGGTATTTGGGGTATTTGGGACGAACCCTTTTTACAATTTATGCATAAAACTATTTCTAAAAAACAAGAGCCATTTTTTGCTACTGTTTTAACTTTATCATCTCATGACCCATTTATAGTGCCTGAAAAACACAAGAACAAATTCCCTAAAGGAGATATAAAAATGCATCGACCACTTGGTTATACTGATTATGCAATTAAACAATTCTTTGAAAAAGCAAAAAAAGAACCTTGGTTTGATAATACTATCTTTATTTTAACTGCCGATCATACTAATCAAAAATTTTATGACAAGTACAAAAAAGGAATTAACCGTCATGCTGTTCCTATTTTATTTTATAAGCCTGATAATTCTCTTACCAAATTAGATACCACTATTGCACAACAAATAGATATTTACCCAACAATATTGGACTTGGTTGGTTATAAAAAACCGTTTAGATCTTGGGGAAGAAGTCTTATTTCTAATAAAAATGAGCCATTTGCTATAACACATACAGGTAATGTTTTTCAGTATATAAAAAGTGATTACACCTTGGTTTTTGATGGTAATAAATCTATTGGTCTTTACGCCGCAACTGATGATGCTCTAAAACACAACTTAATTGACACCAAAAAAACAGAGGCTTTACGGCTAGAAAAAGAGCTTAAAGCCTATATTCAAGATTATATGAATAGTATATTAGATAAAGAACTCTAATGCATTATTTTAAAAAGCAACTCCTTTAAAATATCATCTTTTACCATTAAACTGGCGCCAACTCCTTTAGATTTCATGTCGGCTTCATGTAGCATGGAAATAATTTGTGATACTTTTCGCATGGGATAATTTTTAGCTGCATCAAAATACTCTCTAACAAAGAAAGGATTAACTCCCAATTTTTTGGCAACGTTGTTTTGAGATTTATCTTTCAAGCCATGAAACAATAATAGTTTTGTAAATAAATCATTTAATAATGAAATAGTTACTACTATAGGATTTGACTTGCTATTTTGCTTGAAATAGTTAATAATAGCATTTGATTTTAAAATTTGCTTATTACTAATTGCTTTTCTTAATTCAAAATTATTATAATCTTTACTTATACCAATATTTGTTTCAATATCTAATGGTGAAATTACTTTATCATTGGATAAAATAATAGTTAATTTAGTAAGTTCATTATTTATTTTACTTAGATCAGTTCCTAAAAACTCAACTAACATCATTACAGCTTTAGGCTCAATATTATATTGTTTAGCGGCTAAACTTTTCTTAATCCAATCTCCTACTTGGTTTTCGTATAATTTTTTACTTTCAAACAAGACATTACCTGTCTTTTTAATTGTTTTTACTAATTTTTTTCTAGCATCTAATTTCTTATATTTATAACAAAAGACCAAAACAGTTGTTGGTTGTGGGTTTTCAACATAACTAACTAAGTTTTCTATTGTTCTTGATAAATCCTGTGCTTCTTTTACAATAATGACTTGCCTTTCAGCCATCATTGGGAAACGCTTGGCATTCGAAACTATTTCGTCTATAGAAGCGTCACGCCCATAAATTATCATTTGATTAAACCCTTTTTCTTCTTCTTTAAGCACTTTACTTTCAATAAAATCAGAGATTTTATCTATATAATAAGGCTCATCACCCATTAAAAAATAGATAGGTTTGATATTTCCTTTTTTAATATCGGCAAGAATAGAGTTCATTAAATTCGGTTTGAGTTTTCAAATATATATAAATATTCAATATATTTATATAATAAATTGATTTGGTATCGTTATTTTTCATAAAAAAAGCCCAAGAATAACTTGAGCTTAATTAATTTTTTAAAAAATGACAAAATTTAACTTAATTCTTCTTGAACTAAGTAATAAAAAGCTGCTCTGTTTTTCATTTTAAATTGCGACATTTTCTCTACAATTTTAGTAATTCCAGCCATTGCTTTTTCTTTGTTATCTACACCTACGTGTTTTTCAACAAAGTTTTTTCTTACTGTTTCTAATTCTGATGGATCAGTACCAGAAACTAATGTAGCATCTTTATTACCTACAATTAATTTTAATCTATTAACGATAACATCTAACTTTTCATCATTAATCTTAGCACCGCATGCCTCTAATTGCTTTACTGCTTGTGCTCTAAAACTTGCTAATTCACTCATAATTTTTATTTTTATATTAATTAAATTGTTATTTGCAAGTTACAGTAAATAAAGACTTATTTAGTTTGTTTTTTTGAAAAGTTATTAACTACCAATTAACAAATCTTTGCTATAAAATCATTCCTAATCCGAAGAGAATCGCAAATAAAAAAGTGCTTAATGCTACTTTTTTAAGTTCTGGATCAAAATATTTTGATTGCTTTATTTTCACTACTTTAAATACGTGTAATCCTAATGGAATATACGCTAATAAAAACAATAATTGGTACGTTGATTTAAAATTTTTAATTGTAAAACCCAATACAAACACTAGGCTTAAGATAATTAAAAAGTAATGATATGTTTTAGCTTTTTCACTTCCTATCTTAACAACTAAGGTGTTTTTATTTGAATTTCTATCATTTTCAATATCTCTCATATTATTTAGATTTAAAACAGCTACACTTAATAAACCAATACTAAAAGCTGGTAATAATATGTTAAAATTCAATTGCTTTGTAAACAGAAAGTATGTTCCGCAAACGCTTAACAAACCAAAAAACAAAAAGACAAAAACATCGCCAAAACCTGTATATCCATAAGCATTTTTACCCATAGTATATTTAATTGCCGCTCCAATACTTACAACCCCAAAAATTATAAAAATAATGGAATACAAAAAATTATCTTTTCCAAAAGAAGCATAAATAAGCGCTAAAGCTAACATAAAAGTAATAATTGATGTAATAATAATTGCTCTTAACATTTGTTTTGGACTAATCACACCTGATTGTAAAGCTCTTTCTGGACCAATCCTATCTTGATTATCGGTTCCTTTAACTCCATCTCCATAATCATTTGCAAAATTGGACACTATTTGAAACCCAATTGTTACCAGAAGTGATAAAATTATAATTATAGCATTGCTATATCCTTTTGCATAAGCTAAAGAAGCTCCAACTATAATCCCTGAAATAGATAGTGGCAAGGTTCTTAATCGTGCGGCTTGTATATAGTATTTAAACATTATTAATCAAGAAATTCTGGTTCATTACTTAATGTTAAAGCATCTATAATATCTATATGATTTCCAAAAGATTTAGCTACTAAAAAACTATCTCTAAAACCTAGGCTTGTTAGTTTAGTTTTAAGTTTTTTAGCTTCAGCATAGGTTTTATAATGTCCTATACTAAATTTATTATAACCATCTACTTGAAATTGTGTTAAATTCATAAGTGAATTAGATGCTAGATAAAAATCTTTAAAAGCACCTATTTGAACAGTATAAATTATTTTTTCATTATCAATAGAGTTTAAGTCTTTATCATTAAGTATTATAGCATTATCCAAAAAAGCTTTTTTGTATAAATCCAAAGAGTCATTATCTATTAAAGATAAATTTTTATTATCAAAATTATTACTTTTTGATTTTTTAACATTATAGATAGTTAAAAAAAGTAATAAGGCTAAAAACAAAAGAGCTAAACCTCCTAATATATTCCGTTGTAATTTTAATTGAGATATTAAATTTTTATTTCCACTTTCGTTAACTAATAATTCTTGCGTTTTTATTAATTCCCCTTCTAGTTCTTTAATTTTTTCTAAATTATTTATCATCATAGTTATTTTTATAGGTTATTAGCATTTGCAATTAACTCTGCAATATCTAAGACTTTTACTTCTGTTTCTTTTTCTTTTGTTTTAATGCCATCTGTCATCATAGTATTACAATATGGACATGCTGTTGCTATTATTTCGGCATTTGTTTCAAGCGCATCTTCGGTACGTAAAATATTGATTTCTTTATCTCCTTTTTCAGCATCTTTAAACATTTGTCCTCCGCCAGCGCCACAACATAAAGCTGTTGCTTTATTGCGCCTCATTTCTATTTGATTAACACCTAAATTAGTTAATATATCTCTAGGTTTATTATATTCATTATTTGCTCTGCCCAAATAACAAGGATCATGAAAAGTAACTTTTTTTCCATGTAACTTATCTTTATTAATAGTTAGTCTTCCTTCTTCGATTAATTTTTGAATATATTGTGTATGATGATAAACAGTATAATTACCTCCTAACTCAGGGTATTCATTTTTAATAGTATTAAACGAATGTGGATCTGCTGTTACAATAGTTTTAACTTCGTAACCATTTAACACTTCAATATTCATCATTGCTTGCATTTGGAAAAGCATCTCATTCCCTACTCTTTTAGCCACATCGCCTGTTGCTGTTTCTTCAACACCTAAAACAGCAAAATCAACTTTAGCTTGATGTAAAATTTTTACAAATGCACGTGATATTTTTTTAGCTCTATCATCATAACTTCCAGCTGAACCAACCCAAAATAAAATTTCTGGTTGTTTGCCTTGAGCCATCATTTCTGCCATTGTTGGTACGTTCATTATAATTGGTATTTAGCTCATCTTTCACCTTCTCAAAAGAAGAGTTTATATTTTTAT
>CAYOFS010000050.1:0-13773 GCA_964403095.1 uncultured Flavobacteriaceae bacterium
AAATAATAAGCAGTAATAGATATAAGTAATTTTTCATAAATTTATTTTTTTGGTTCTACTACAAATTTAGTAAAAAACCTTATCTTGGATAATTCTCCCTTTTATTTATAAACGATTTAAAAATCAGAAAAGTATGATTGTTGTTATGGCGACATTAGACTAATAGATACAATACTTACTGATAATTAAGTAAATTACCAAAAGTTAAATCACTTTAATTGTCCGCCATATTAATAACTAAAAATAAATAAGTGTAAAATTTTCATAATTGATAGTAATACTATTATATTTGCAATCTATCAGATTATTAATGGAAGAATTACAAATACATATAGAAATAAGTGCGAAACTTTATAAAAAAGATCCCGATTCGTCAGAGTTAGGAAGGAAGATTATTTCTAATAGTATTATTTTAATAAATGAATTAGGTTTTGAAAATTTCACATTTAAAAAGCTAGGTGTTTTAATAAGTTCTAATGAAAGCTCTATTTATAGGTATTTTGAAAGTAAACATGCCTTATTAATATACCTTACTAGCTGGTATTGGTCTTGGATGGAATACAAAGTCGTATTTGCAACAATAAACATTGACAGCCCATATGACAGATTAGAAAAGTCTCTTGATTTTTTAACACAACCTGTTGAAGTAGATAATTCTATTTCTTATGTAAACGAAATATTGCTTAGTGAAATTATTTTTTCAGAATCACTTAAAGCGTATCACACCACAAATGTTGATGTTGAATATAAAAAAGGCTGTTTTAACGCCTATAAAAAAGTAATTCAACGAGTAAGTGATATTGTTTTGGAAATTAATCCGAAATTTTTATATCCACATATGCTAATTTCAACAGTAATTGAAGGAGCGCATCAGCAAAAATACTTTGTAGAACACTTACCTTCATTAACCGATTTAACTCAAGATAAACACGCCATTTCAGAATTTTATAAAAAGATGGTATTTAATTTTTTAAAAAACGAATAAATTATGAATAAACTATTTAATTTCAAACATTTAAAAGGAGATGTACTTGGTGGTATTACCGCTGGTATTGTAGCACTTCCACTGGCATTAGCCTTTGGAGTTAGCTCTGGCTTAGGTCCAAGTGCAGGGCTTTATGGGGCTATTTTCGTAGGATTTTTTGCAGCTCTTTTTGGAGGTACAGACACACAAATATCAGGACCAACAGCTCCAATGACAGCTGTTAGTATGGTAGTTATAGCTGGTATTATTGCTAGCTTTAATGGCGATGTTGAAAAAGCCTTACCCGCAATTCTAACTGTTTTTGTATTAGCGGGTTTAATACAAGTTGGTTTAGGTTTTATTGGCTTAGGAAAGTATATAAAATATATACCCTATCCTGTTGTTTCTGGTTTCATGACTGCTATTGGTGTTATTATTTTGGTAACACAAATATTACCATCCATTGGTTATTACCCAAAAGAAGATGTTGCCTTTGTTAAAGAGTTTGAACCTTTCGCAAAAGAAAACATACTTAAAAATATTTTAGCAGATCAAACTGCTGAAAATATTTTAGTAGTAGATGATTTTAAAGAAGTAATTGGGAAGTCAGCAAATATAACGGATGCACAAGTATTAGAAGAATCAAAAGTTTTAGCAGGAAAAAATACTTCTGGTGTTTTAGGATCTCTTAAGATATTACCAAGAGCAATACAAAATATCAATTGGCTAGAGTTAATTTTAGCACTAGGAACAATTATTATTATTTTCGGATTTAAAAAAATAACCACAAAAGTACCAAGTACGCTAGTAGCATTATTGGTAATGTCTGGTATTGCAATGGGTTTTAATTTGAATTACAGACCAATAGAAGAAATTCCAAGTGGTATACCAATGCCTAATTTTGGTATTTTCACTGATTTTAGCCTTAGTAGTATTTCGCCATACATATTTACAGCGCTTACTTTAGCTTTATTAGGAGCAATTGATTCATTATTAACATCGGTAGTTGCTGATAATATGACAAAAACAAAACACAAACCCAATAAAGAATTAATTGGTCAAGGAATTGGAAATAGTATTGGTGCTTTATTTGGCGGTATTCCTGGAGCAGGAGCAACTATTAGAACAGTAGTAAACATTAATGCTGGTGGTAAAACAAGGCTATCTGGTATGGTTGCTAGTATTTTATTATTAATAGTTCTACTTGCACTTGGTCCAATAGCGTCAAAAATACCTGCTGCTGTTTTGGCAGGAATTTTAATTACCGTTGGTATTGGAGTAATGGATTATAAAGGCTTAAAGGCAATACCATATATGCCAAGAACCGAAGTTATTATAATGATTGTTGTGTTGATATTATCTTCCGTTTGGAATTTAGTGTATGCCGTAGGTATTGGTTTAGTTATGGCTTCACTAATATTTATGAAGAAAATTGGTGATTTAACTGCAAAACGTTCATATGTGAAATCTATATATAAGGGAGAAGCTTGGCCTGACGAAATAGATTTTCCAACTAATTTAAAAGAAGAAGTATTTATTAAACACATCAAAGGCCCTTTATTTTTTGGTTCAACAAATGATATTCAAGAATTAGCATTCCAAATCCCTGATACAGCATCTACCATAATTATCCGAATGGATAAAATGCCATATATAGATCAATCTGGATTATATGCTTTGGAAGATATATTGATAGACTTGGTGCAAAATGACAAAAAAATATTGCTATTAAAGGTACTTGAACAGCCAATGTATATGTTAGAGCGTATTGATATTATTCCAGATTTAATACCAAAAGAACAAATATTTAAAAATTTCGATAATTGCATGGTCTGGGTAAAAGAAAATGTAAAAAATACAATTTAAACGAAATAGAAAACACATAAAAAATTTAAAAATAAATACAATGAAAGCACAAACAAAAGAAACACAAGACAAATTAAGTGCAAAAACGGCTCTGACTGTTTTAAAAGAAGGGAATAAACGTTTTTTAAAAAACGAGAAAGCAGACCGAAATTTATTAGCACAAGTTACTCAAACGCAAGATGGACAATATCCTTTTGCAGTAGTATTGAGCTGTATCGACTCTAGAGTTCCTGTTGAGCATATTTTTGACCAAGGAGTTGGAGATATATTCAGTGTAAGAGTAGCTGGTGGCGTTATAAACGAAGACGTACTTGGCTCTATTGAGTATTCTTGTAAAGTTGCAGGTTCAAAAATTGTTGTTGTTATGGGGCACACTAAATGTGGAGCAGTTACTGCTGCATGTAAAGGTGTTGAGTTAGGTAATATCACTGCCTTATTAAGTAAAATTAAACCTGCTGTAGCGGCTGTAAGAAAAGATTTTCCTGATAATGACTATACAGAAATTGTTGAGAAAGTAATTCTAAAAAATATTGATTTAACTATCGAGCAAATCCGTAAAGAAAGTCCAATTTTAGCCGAAATGGAAAAAAATGGAGAAATCGAAATTGTAGCGTGTAATTATAGTGTAGCTACTGGAGAAGTTGAATTTTTATAAAATACTCAAGCTATATAACAGCTTAATAATATTAAACCCTTTGAACATTGCTGTTTGAAGGGTTTAATATTATTAAATTAGTATTACACTTTAGAAACAATAGTTTTTACCGTAATACTATGCATTACTTTTTCATAACCTCTACAAACTTTATTTCCATAAATGGAACAAGGTATTTTAGGGTATTTTTCCAAGTCGGGTAAAATACAATTGTCTTGCTGCTTAAATGGTGTAAATCCCGCAAAAGGATGTGTAATTCCCCAAATGCTTATTGTTTTAACACCAAACATAGCCGCAAAGTGTGCGTTTCCAGAATCCATTGCAATCATGGTATCTAAATGAGCTATAAGTTGTAATTCTTCTAAAAGATTTATTTTCCCTGCAACATTAATAGTATTAGGGGTTTTAGACTCTATTTTAGATAAAATAGCCGTTTCTTTTTGTCCGCCACCAAATAAAAATATTTGTTTTGTTTTAGCCAATTCAGCAATAACTTGTTTCATTAAAATTAACGGATACATTTTACCTTCGTATTGTGCAAAAGGTGCAATTCCAATCCATTTTTTACCATTTTCAGCAATGGAATTTAAAAAAGACAAGTCTGGAACATTTGGTTTTTTAGGTAAAATATGTGTATTTAAGTCCAATTTAAAACCTAAGTTTCTAAAGACATCTGCATAGCGTTCATGTGTGCTTTTTAATTGTTTAAAATCCGTGTGATTTATTAACGCTTTTTTCTCTTTTCTTCCTTTATCAATAGATGCTTTTTTAATTCCAAACAAGAAAGTACGCAACATTTTTGAGCGTAAAACATTATGTACATCGGCAATTGCATCAATATTTAATTTTCTTATTTCTTTGGTTAATTTAGAAATACCCGAAATACCTTTGTGTTTCCCTTTTGTATCAACTTTATGAAAATTTACATCAATTCCTGTAAGGGTTTTATCAAAAATTGGTTTTAAAAATTTACGGGATAAAATAGTAATTTTAACGTATGGATAATTATTTTTTAAAACTTGTAAAACAGGAACTAACATAGCAACATCACCCATTGCCGAAAGTCGTATTACTAATATGTGTTTAGGAATATTTAATACTGTTTTATTCATTTTATAATAAATTAAACTGTTTTTTGGGTTACTTCAAATACTTGGTTTCCTTCACATTTTAATGTTTTGTGCGGGTATTTTAATATCAAAGCATAATCATGTGTCGCCATAACAATACTTTTCCCATTTTTATGAATTTCGTGCAATACGTCCATAATTTCCATAGAAGTTCTTGGGTCAAGATTTCCTGTTGGTTCATCGGCAAGAATAAGTTCTGGATCGTTTAATAAAGCTCTAGCGATTGCGATTCGTTGTTGCTCACCACCAGATAATTGAAAAGGCATTTTGGTTAAGCTAGAAATCATGCCTACTTTATCTAAAACTTCATTAATTTTTGCCTTTTTCTTAGCTTTATCGGCCCAACCTGTCGCTCTTAATACAAAGCGTAAGTTTTCATAAATATTTCTATCGTATAGTAATTTAAAATCTTGAAAAACAATGCCAATTTTTCTTCGTAAAAACGGAATTTCTTTTTCTTTTAAATTTTTCAAATCAAAATTTACTATAGCGCCAGAACCTTCCTGTAAAGGTAAATCGGCATAAAGGGTTTTCATTAAACTACTTTTTCCGCTTCCTGTTTTACCTATTAAATAAATAAACTCTCCTTTTTCAAGAGTTAAATTTACATTTGCTATAATTAAACGTTCTCTTTGATAGATATCCGCTTTATTTAATTGAATTATGGTTTCTTGCATAGTAATAATGTTGTTAAGACTACAAATATACGTAATCTTAGTTTATTTGAATGTGTATATGGTCATCATGTCTAACTGCTTGACAACCGTGATATCTAATTTTAGAATTGCTTAATCGCAAGCGTTGTTTTAAATGTGGTTCGATAAATATTTTTTGAATATTTGGTTGTTTTAAAAGCGTATTAATTAGTTGTTTTGTAGCTGTTTTTGAAAAAATTAAATCTGAATTTACTTTTCCAAAAGTCATATATTTAGCATAATCATACTGCCAATATCCTTTATTTAAACAATTATTTATTTGATTTATTTCGGTTGGTTTTGGTTTTTCAAAAACACCATAACCACTAATAGATTTTTGTTTGGCTGTAACTTTTCCATTTTCAGATTGATAAACAAAACTTACATCTATTTTTTTTCCATCGTTATGACTAAGATGTGGCATAAGTGGAAATTTATCCATAAAAGGGAAATTAGCATCTAAATATCGAATTTCAATTGCGTCACTTTTTAATTCGATTGCTGTATTTTGAAGTAGTTTGTTTAATTTAGGCTTAACGTAGTTTCTGTTTAAAATAACAGTTGCAAAATTTGTGGGTTTAATGTTATTTTTATGTGTTACTTTTTCCCTTCCGAAAAATGGTGCAATATTAGGTACTATAACAAATGTTGCCAAAATATATACTGCAAAAAATAGTAATACAGATTTTAATTTAGAAAATGATTTTTTGTTTAAATTTAAAAAAACAAGATATACAATGCCACCTATTTGAGTAATAATAGTTAGTAGTAGAAATAGCAACAAATGTTTAATCAGTTTTAAAATCATATAACTATCTAGGTTTATATTAAAACTCTTGAAATATCGCTTTAGTATATTCTATTACTAATACCATGTGTTTTTAAATTAGTTGAAAGATAGATATTTATTAAACTTACTTTAATGTTTAGATGGTATAATTTCACTTTTAATAAGTTTGTGAACAATTCCAATTAATTTTAGCCGTTATATTAATTAGTATCTTTACATTTGAATAAACACAAATTTCAACTATGAACGTTTTAAAAATATTTTTATCAGCAATTTTATTTTTTATCATTACAAATATAACTGCTCAAAAATCAAGCATATACACGCATGAATTAAAAGATTTTGATCATGCACTATCATTGTATAACGATAGCGATTATGCCGCTGCAAGACAACTTTTTACAAAGGTTAGAAATCAATTTGATGCAAACTCGGAAAACAAAGCAATAAGTGATTATTACATCGCTTTTTCTGCCTTACATTTAAACGATAGAGATGGCGATGATATGATGAAAGATTTTGTTTATAATTATCCTACAAGTACTAAGCGTAATGATGCCTTTAGAGAAGTTAGTAACTATTATTACGATTATGGTAAATATAATGATGCTTTAAAATGGTTTAAAAATGTTGACACTAAAGGATTAACTACACAGCAAGAAGAAGATTTTAATTTTAAGTATGGCTATGCTTTATTCAATCTTAAAAAATACAAACAAGCAAAAACATATTTTGCACCATTATTAGATTCACCAAAATATGGATCACAAGCAAAATACTATTCTGGTTATATTGCCTTACAAAATGAAGATTATGATAATGCCGATAAATATTTAGATCAAGTAGATGATAAAAATTTAGGAAAAGATATTCCTTATTTTAAAGCAACAGTGAAATTTAAAACAGGGCAATTTCAAGAGGCAATCAATATTGCAGAGCCTTATTTAGCAAAAGCAAATAGAAAACAAAAATCAGATGTTGCTAAAATAATTGGTGAAAGTTACTTTAACCTGAGCCAGTATGGTAAAGCAATTCCTTACTTATTACAATATAAAGGTAAGCGAGGTAAATGGAATAATGCAGATTATTATCAGCTAGGTTATGCATATTATATGCAACAAGATTATGATAATGCAATATCTTGGTTTAATAAAATTATTGGTAGTAAAAGTGCCGTTGGACAAAATGCCTCATATCAATTAGCCGATTGTTACATAAAAAGCGGTAAAAAACAAGAAGCTTTAAATGCTTTTAGAAACGCTTTAGAAATGGATTATAATAATGATATCAAGAAAAACGCCTGGTTAAATTATGCTAAATTGAGTTATGAGATAGGAAATCCGTTAAAATCTGTTCCAGATGTATTGACCGAATACTTAGATAAATATCCAAAATCTCCCGCAGTTGATGAAATTAACGAATTACTAATAAGTTCTTACGTAACTTCAAAAGATTATGATGGTGCTTTAAAATTATTACAACATAAAAACGATTCAAAATCAAAGGAAATTTATCAAAAAGTTGCTTTTTTTAGAGCTGTTCAGTTTTTTAATGATGCAAAATATAATGAAGCTTTAGAGTTATTTAATAAATCACTACGTAAAAATGAAAATACATTATACACGGCAAAAGCAACATATTGGAAAGCAGAAACAAATTATATTTTAAATAAATATACCAATGCATTGACTGGTTTTGAAAACTTTAAAGCCTTACCAAACGCCAGTGAAACAGAAACGTATAATCAAGTTGATTATAATATTGCTTATTCAAATTTTAAATTAAAAAACTATCCAAATGCAATAACAAATTTTCAAAATTTTATTGATTCGCAAACTACAGTTACTTCAGAAATAAAAGATGCTTACCTGCGTTTAGGCGATAGTTATTTTATTACAAGTAATTATGATAAAGCAATGGAAGCATATAATTTTGCCATAAAGCATAACGCTAAAAACTTAGACTATGCTTATTTTCAAAAAGCGTTAAGTTATGGTTTTATAGGTGAAAACAATAAAAAAATAGAAACCTTAAACTCGTTTTTATCTAGATTTAAAACCTCTAAATATCGTGATGAAGCGTATTATTCTTTAGGTATTTCATATATCAAAGCCAATCAAAAAGAAAAAGCCATTGCTGCCTTTGACAATGTATTAAAAATTAATAGAACTGCATTAAAACCAAAAGCACTACTAAAACAAGGCTTGATTTATTTTAATTCAAATCAAGGGGAAAAAGCTTTAGTGAAATATAAAAAATTAGTGCGAGATTATCCTAATTCAGCCGAGTCAAGACAAGCAGTTAACAATGCTCGTCAAATATACATCAATTTAGGACGAGTTGATGAATATGCCGCTTGGGTTCAAAAAATTGATTTTATTGAAGTAAGTGATGTAGAATTAGATAATACTATGTTCGAATCGGCAGATATTCAATATCAGCAAAATAATAAAACAAAAGCAATCAAAGGCTTTAAACAATATTTAGCACGTTTCCCAAAAGGACTTCACGCCTTGCAATCCAATTTTTATTTAGCCGAAATGTATTATAGCAATAATAAGTTGGAGCAAACAAAAGCATATTACCAGTATATCATTAATCAAGAATCAAACGAATACACAGAACAAGCATTAACACGTTTATCACAAGTATATTTAAGTATTAATGATTGGAATAATGCAATTCCTGTTCTTGAAAGATTAGATCGTGAAGCCAAAAACGAACAAAATATTTTATACGCACAGTCTAATTTAATGAAAGGTAATTACAATCTAGAAAAGTACACCAAAGCAGTAAGCTATGCGGAAAAAATATTAGCACAAAACAACATTGATAATGCGGTTAAAACCGATGCTAAAATCATTATAGCACGTTCTGCAATTAAAACAAATGATTTAGCTAAAGCAAAGCAATATTATCAAGAAGTTTCCATAATTGCACAAGGCGAATTGAAAGCTGAAGCTATTTATTACGATGCTTATTTTAAAAATAAAGATGGTAATTATACCGAATCAAAAAATCAAATTGATGAGCTTAACAAAAACTACTCTGGTTATAAAAAATGGAGTGTCAAAGGTTTGGTAATTATGGCTAAAAACTTTTACGGAATGAAAGATGCCTTTCAAGCAACTGTAGTTTTAGAAGCAATTATTAAAAACTTTAAAGGCAATGAATTACACAAAGAAGCTGTCGCTGATGCTGAAGTAACTTTGCAACAAATTAAAAGTCAAGAAGCAAAAACAAATGCATCGGTAGTACCAGAGTAATAACAATATATAAGACAGTAATTACACAAATAAACGTTTACACGATTAAAAATACAAACATGAATAAATCAATTTTAATACTAACTTTATTATTTTCTTTTTTAATAATTTCTGCTCAAGAAGTAGAAACAGATACTTTAAAAACAGAAGAAGTGAATATTGTAAAACCTTACACGCCAAAAATTAAGGACGCTTTTAAAATAAAGAAAAAACCAGTTTTAAATAACGATGCAATAAGTGATAAAAAACAGGTGAATTACACCATAAATTCGGTTCCTGTCGCTTCAACTTTTACGCCTTCGAAAGGAAAAGCCAAAGGTGTGTCAAAAAAACAACCAGAACATATTTACGACAATTATGCAAGTGTGGGTTTTGGTAATTATACTACGCCAAAAGTTGAAATATTTGCACATAGTTCATCAACAAGAGATAATGATTTTGGTGCAAAAATAAACTATCACTCTTCTAGTGGTGGAATAGAAGATGTTGTTTTAGACCATAATTTTATGGACGCAAAAATTGCAGCGTATTATAAAAATTCTATCCGAACATTAGATTGGAAATTAGGTGTTGATTACCATTATCAAAATCAAAATTGGTATGGTTTAAACGAGAATGTTTCATTAACCAATTCGCAAATTAATACAATTGATCCAGAGCAAATCTACAATGGTTTTAATATTGGAGGTGATATTAAATATTACGACTCTAATTTTAAAGGCATAAATCTAAATGCAAATATATTTACAGATGCTTTTAATAGTTCAGAATTTCACGTTTTAGCAAAACCTCAATTTGAATTTCCTATTTCAAGTGAATGGATTGATACCAATTTACGATTAGAATACATTAGTGGAAGTTTTGAAAAAGACTATTCAGGTACAAATGAATTAGCATACGGATTTTACAACCTAGGTTTAAGCCCTAATTTCAAAGTAAATCGTGATTTTTTAAGTATTAATATAGGTGCGCACTTAGTATATTCCGCAGCTATTGAAAATAATGGAGTAAGTAAGTTTTTTATCTACCCAAATGTAACAGCATCGTATGAATTAATTCAAGATGTAGTTACCGTTTATACTGGAATTACAGGAGATTTACATCAGCAAAGCTATCAAAATTTTACAGCCAACAATCTATTTGTTTCGCCAACATTAAACATAGCAAGAACAAATGAACAATACAATGCTAAATTAGGCACAAAAGGGAAATTAATGCCAAATGTATCATATAACATTAATGCATCTTATAAAAGTGAAAATTCAAAACCATTATTTAAACTCAATAACTATATAGCAACCACACCTAACAACTATCAATATGGAAATTCGTTTAATGTGGTTTATGACAATGTAAAAACCATAGGGTTCTTTGGTGAATTAGTAATGGATGTAACAAAAGAATTTCGTTTTGGAGCAAACGGAAGTTTTAATAAATATACTTTAGAAACGCAAGAAGAAGCATGGAATTTACCAACTTTAGAAGCAACTGTTTTTGCTAATTACAATGCTAAAAAAATAGTTATAGGTGCAAATTTATTCTTTGTGAGTAATCGTAAAGATCAATTTATTAACACTGTATCTTTAACACCAATAACCGAAATAACAAATAAAAGTTACTTAGACCTAAATGTCAATCTTAAATACCGATTTACCAATAGATTAAGTGCTTTTGTAAATGGTAATAATCTATTTGGTAAAAATTACGAAACATTTACCAACTATAAAATGCAAGGTATTCAAGTCTTAGGTGGAATAAAATATAAGTTTGATTTATAATTTTCTTATTTAACGTATAATACCAATTCAACATCAAAATACGCTATAAATTATTCGTCTTTTTCCGTTTTTAGTCACTTAAAATTTAAACCATAGCACAAACTATGCTCAAAATTCAGGATCACATATTTTTTATGGGGATTAGACAAAAAGTTTATGTAATCTAAAAAGGAAAAATTCAGTATCAGACACACCTCTTAAATTTGCTCTAAAGAGTTTTATTTTAGCATTAAATGATTCTGCATTTGTCATTCCAAAGATATTTTCCCAATGCGGTAAAGGGTCTTTATCCATTCTAATATGCCGTATTTCATCATATGATAATTTAGAAAAATCTTTGGGTAGTATATCTAAAAACTCAACCTTCATTTCTTTTGCAGTTGCTTCTTCTAATACTGCCCATTGCTTTTTTATTTGGATAACATCAAATGTTATTTTAGCAATTCGGTATTTAAAGTTCAACCACATCGCATGATGTATCGCTTTTTCTTTGGCTGGGTTGGGTTGTAAAACCATGATGTTATTTGCTAGCGGTGTGTTAATTTGATTGTAAAATTAAAGTGAACTAATTGTTTTTACACTTTATATCTCCAGCCAAAAGGGTCCTCAGCTCTATTATATTGAATATCGGTAAGTTGTTTTTTAAATAAATCGGAATACCTATTATCAATTGTATTGATTTTGTATTGAATATCTTGATGAGAAAAATGAGAAATTGGCACAACCACAGCTGCAGTTCCGGCGCCAAACATTTCTTTTAAAGAGCCATTTGTAGCAGCAGTTTCTATTTCTGTAATCAAAATTTTTCTCTCTTCTACTTTAATACCTTGTTTTTTAGCAATAGCAATGATACTTTTTCTAGTAATACCATCTAAAATACGCTCGCTAGTAGGAGCAGTTATTAAAGTGTCATTTATTCTAAAGAAGATGTTCATTGTGCCAGCTTCTTCAATATATTTATGTGTAGAATTAGTCCAAATTATTTGGTCATAACCTAAGTCTATTGCTTTCTGTGTTGGGTAAAATTGAGCACCATAATTTCCTGCGGCTTTAGCAGCTCCAACACCTCCATTTGCAGCTCTACTGTAATTCTCTGCTATGACTACTTTTACATCTTTATCGTAATATTTACCTGATGGCGAACAGATAATCATAAAAGTATATTCATTTGATGGAGCGGCAAAAATACCATTTCCAGTTGCAATCATAAAAGGTCTAATATATAGTGAATTTCCTTCATTTGTAGGTATCCAATCTTTTTCTATATTCAATAAAGTCTCTAAACCGTCAAAGAATAATTCCTTGGGAAATTCGGGCATAGCCAAACGTTTAGCCGAATTATTTATTCTTATTTGATTTTCATCTGGTCTAAATAAAAAAACATTTCCATTCTTATCTTTATACGCTTTCATGCCTTCAAAAACAGCTTGTCCATAATGAAAAACTCTCGCCGAAGGTTCTAGTTCAAGAGCTTTATAAGGTGTGATTTTTGGCTCTTGCCATTTACCATCTTTAAACGTACAAATAAACATATGGTCAGTAAAGGTTGACCCAAATTTTCTTCCATTCAAAGTAGTTTTATCTAACTTAGAATTTTTGGTTCTTTCAATAGCAATATCTGTAATGGTATCGGTGTTCATAATCTATCCTTTTTGTTTTGCAAAAGTACTCAATATATAACGTTTTAAAAACTGTTTTAGTGTATAGTTATTAACCAATATAATTCTACTTATATTTGTTATTTCCAAATTGCTATTTATTATGAAACGTGAAATTTTTATTACCAAAGATGGTTCAACTAGTATTCATTTGCCCGAAATGAATGAGCAGTATCACTCTAAACATGGAGCAATTCAAGAAGCATATCATGTATTTATAAAAAACGGATTAAACTTGTTTAAAAATAATTCAAACGTTGCTATTCTTGAAATAGGACTTGGAACTGGTTTAAATTGTTTCATTACTTTTTTAGAGAGTTTAAAGCGTGATTTAAGTATTAACTACACAGGAGTTGAAGCTTATCCAATTACAAATAAAGAGTTTTTACAACTTAACTATGTAAAGGAATTGAAAGCAGATAACCACCAACAAATATTTTCAAAAATACATCAATCTCAATGGGAGAAAAAGCTGCAAATCTCAGATGTTTTTTTTTTGAATAAACAACAAAAATCATTCAAAGAAATAAACGATAAAAACACATACAATCTTATTTATTTTGATGCTTTTGGCGCAAATGTGCAACCAGAATTATGGACAGAAGAAATTTTTAAATTAATGTATAAGGCTTTAAAAAATAACGGAATTTTAGTAACATATTCTGCAAAAGGTTCAGTTAGAAGAGCTATGCAAGTTGTTGGTTTTGAAGTAGAACGTTTAGCAGGTCCACCAGGAAAACGAGAAATGTTACGAGCTGTTAAAAAGAAGGTATATTGATTGTGAAAATAATTTTATAAAAAAAGTCAAAATACCAATAGAAAATTTGTGAATAATAATTCGGTTTTAGTACATGACAAAAAAACAATTCACTGATTATCAGCAAATTAATTGCCAATTAATTTATTTAAAGCATTTATATTCAGTATATTATAAAAATAACATCAGCTTATTTTACTAATGAAGAATACCA
>CAYOFS010000051.1:0-13718 GCA_964403095.1 uncultured Flavobacteriaceae bacterium
AACTTTTTTTAGGAGATTTAATATTTTTTTCAATTGGTGTAACCTTATCAAGTACCGTTTTATCGGGTACAATTTCAGGTGTCACTTTAATAGGCACAACCTTATCAGGTATAATTGTAGTTATAACTTTAGTAGGTGTTTTTATAATTTTTTTTGTAGGTTTATCAAATTCAAAAAACAAATTTTTTATTTCTTTTTTATTTGTTTTTTCTTGTGTCTTTTCATTTTGTGATTTAGGGTGAAAGTCTAGAACTAAACTATTAAAGGTGGTTTGTTTTTCTTCTAAAAAGCCAAGCATATATTTATCGGCTGATTCTAGGCTATTTTTTTGTTCAAGATTTAATAAGGTTTTAAAAATTTTTGAAAAATAAGTAACAGCCTCTTTATTTGGAGTAGTTCTCCTACTATAAATAGAAATTATTTCTCCATCTTCTTCATTGAGTTTAAATGTAAAATGGGTTAAAGACCAATAATATTTCCCGCTTTTTATTAAATTTTTAACTACAATTGAAGTGTTTTTACCTTCTAATAAACGCTCCCAAACATGTTTAAAAAATGTTTTAGGCATATCTGGATGTTGAATACAAAACATTGATTTCCCCATTATTTCATACTCTTGGTAACCAGACATTTCTATAAAATTTTTATTTGCAAACTCAAATACACCATGCTTATCGGTTTTAGAAACCAAAGGCTTGTTAGGTTCTAAAAAAACCTCTTGATCAATTATTTTGGGCTTGATAAATTCTTCTTCCATTAATGCTTATATAAAAAATATTTACAAATTTATAATTATTTATTCAAAAACAGGCTTTCTTTTTTCTAAAAATGCGGTTGTGCCTTGTTTGAAATCATTTGTTCCAAAGCATTTACCAAATTCTTGCACTTCAATTTCATAACCTTTAGGAGTTGTACTAGAGTTGATAGCTTTAATTGCGCTAGAAATTGCGCTAGAAGAATTACTGGCTATTTTAAGGGCTAACTTCATGCATAAAGGCAATAGTTCTTCTTGTAAAACAACATAATTAACTAATCCATATTCTTTTGCTTCATTAGAAGTTAGCATATTTGCTGTCATTATTAATTCCATTGCTTTCCCTTTACCTATTAATTGTGGTAATCTTTGTGTTCCTCCATAACCAGGAATTACACCTAAAGAAACTTCGGGTAAACCCATTTTTGCATTATCCGAAGCCACTCTAAAATGACAAGACATAGCAAGTTCTAAACCTCCACCAAGTGCAAAACCATTAACAGCAGCAATTACAGGAGTACTTAAATTTTCAATAAAATTAAACAAAATTTCTTGACCATTTTTCGCTAATTCTTCTCCTTGTGAGATATCAAAATTAGAAAATTCAGAAATATCTGCTCCTGCAACAAAGGCTTTAGTTCCACTACCAGTAAGAATAATTACTTTTATATTTTTATTTTGTTCTAATTCAGAAAAGACGTTGTGTAACTCTTGAATAGTTTCTTTGTTTAAAGCATTTAACTTTTGCGGTCGATTAATAGTTACTGTTGCTATTTTATCGTTTATATCAATTAGTAGATTGGTATAGTTCATTTTGCTAATTTATTTAAGAACTCAAGAAGAGTTCAATTCTATATTGTAAAGTTACAGTAAATTCTATAATCTTTTTTACTAATTTTTATTTTTATAATTTTTAATCAAAATACCTAGTTTATAAAAGTCAAACAATTTAAGGTTTACGTATCCTTTTGTAAATAAAAACTTAAGTAAGGGTTTTGACAAGGTAAATAATAAATAAATAGGGTTTATTAAATTTTTAGACTTCATTTTTTCGTAGAAATTTAAAAGTGCAATATCTTTTATTAATTCTTTTTCATCATCTACATATTTTAAAATTGAAATAAGATTATGAATACTTTTTTCAGTTTTATTTAGATATACGATATTATCTTCAACATTTTCATTTAGAACAGCATTATCGACATGTGTAATCTTGTATTTATTTTTCTTTAGCATATAACCAAATAAGGTGTCTTCATGACCATATTCTACTATTCTTTCGTCAAAATTTACCTTTTTAAATACACTTTTGCGTATCAAAAAATTATTTGTCATAAATGATTTGTTTGGTGCTTGTTTGCGAATATTTAAAGATTGGCTTTCTTGCTTAGTACCATATTTCCAACGTAGCATTTTGTTTCTTGTAGGTAATTTTTTATCGTAAATACGCCCTCCAAAAAGTACATTATAATTGGGATTGTTTGTTATAAAACGAATATAATTTTTTAAATAATGGATTGATATTATTGTAGAATCGCAATCTAAAAAAAGTAAGTTATTATACTTTGCATAGTTTAAAAATCGATTTCTTATTTTTGCACGACCAATATTTTTGTCTAGTTTTATATATGTTTCTTTTGAACAAATTGCTTCATTTTGTTTTTTATATGATTCTAACGAACAATCATCTATCAAAATAATTTCAAAAGGGGTCTTTAGTTTTTTACCTTGTTTAGATAAATCTTGAATTAACTTTGTAACATTTAAGTTGTATATAGGAACACATATTGTTAGCATAGATGTATTAATTATTAGTTAGTTGAAAAATTAAAACCAAAATCCAATATTAAAATACCAATAACGTTTATCATTATCAGGTGTTCCGGCATACTTAATTTCTATTGGACCAATAATTGAATTCATTCCGTAACCAATAGCGTAGCCTCTTTTTAAATTATCAACAACTGTTCCATCAAAAATAAATTCATTATTTACTCCTGCAACATTTACCGAAGCTGTAAGGTAGTTCTTTTTATAAAATTCATATTGTAGGTTTATAGCTGTTTTAATAAAAGCAGAATCAGTAATATCAGCAAAATCATATCCGTAAAATGGAATAAAATTATTAATCAAATTATTATTATATCCTCCAAGAGCATAATCAAATGAAGGTACTGATGAACCAATAGTAAATCCTAAATCGACATTTGATTGCACTGTAAGCTTATCAAAATAAGTTGTTGCGTTTTCTAAGTTTACGTACAGTTGTGAAAAAGGCTCAAAATTAACATTAAAATCTGACGACTTAAAATATGCATTATATTTAGCATTAAAAAACCAGCCTTTTTTAGTGAAATTTTTAGCATCTCTAGTATCTAAAACTATTTGTCCAAAAGCACTGTGATAATGACTATTATCAAAATAAAATGTATTATTTTGACTATTGTTTAATATTTCGGTTGAAATGTTTAAAAATTTATGTTCAAGTCCTCCATTGAAAACAAACTGCTCTTTAAATTTAGTTTGAAAATAAACTTGCGAGGTGAAGTCTTTATATTTAATTGGAACACTATTGGTAAAAGAAATAGAACTGCTTCCGCTTGGATCAATATACAAGTCATTTTTAAAACTATTGTATCTATGCGAAATTCCAAAACGCCAATGAAAGCCATTATCTACTAAATAGTTCAAATTATATCTAATATTATCACCTAAAACTATATCCGTAGAAACAATATCATTTTTAGTTAAAAAATGCTTACCAGTATAATTTAATAAAATACCCGTTTTATATAAATCATCATAATGCGCACTTATTTTAAAGAAATTAGAAGTCTCATTCTCTACTAAATTAAACTCTACTATACTACCATCTTTGTATGGTCTAATAACATAATCTATACTTTTAAAATTTTGAGTTGTTGCTAAACGATTTACATTAGTATTAAATTCTTTATACAAAATTGAATCTTTTTTACTTCTATTTAAGCCTAATTTAGAAAGCACATAATCACGTGTATAATTCGTATTTCCTTTAATAATTACTTTTTTGATTTTTAAATATTTGTTTTTATACTCTACTATTGTATTTCTAACATGTAATGGTTTTTTTGATTGTTGTGTTGCTATACTAACAAGGTATTCCATTTCTTTTCTAGCAGCAATTTCACCAGATTCAATAATTTTATTAATTTTATCAAATGATGAAACCGATTTATCATCTACATCTGGTTTTATATAAATATCTGTTTCATTATATTTTTTATTTTTATCATCATACATTTGAAAACTCACAATTTGCATGACTACTTTTACAGCCGAATCTAAGTCTTCTTTTTTTTCAAGATGTCCTTGTACATCTACTCCAATAATTACATCAACATCTTTACTTCGCATTACATCTACTGGAAAATTATTAACAATTCCACCATCGACCAAATGCTCTCCATTGATGATTACTGGCTCAAAGACAGATGGAAACGCACCACTTGCCCTAACTACCTGAGGTAAAAATCCTTTTTCTAGTATTTTTTGTTTTCCAGTTTCAATATTGGTTGCAATACAATAAAAAGGTATAGGTAATTTTTTAAAATCGGTTATATTATGTACGTGTTTTGTTAAAATAGACATTTCATTTAACATGTTTTGACCTCTTGACAAAGCAACAGGTAAACCAATAGATCCGTTTTTAACGGGTAAAGAAAGCGTGTATTTTTCTGAATTTTCTTTTTGATAAAACGAATATAAATTACGAGAATTAGGATTTTGAATTAGTTTTAAATAATCATAAGAGCGTAAAATAGAATCAATTTCTATGGCATTATAGCCAGATGCATAAAGCGATCCAATCATAGCTCCTGCACTTGTTCCGCCAACATAATCTACTCTAACACCTGCTTCTTCTAATACTTTTAATACACCAATATGCGCTAAACCTTTTGCTCCGCCACCCGATAATACCAAGCCAACCTTTAAATCTTTAAATTCTTTTTTTATAGAATCGGTTGATTGTTCTTGGGAAAAACCAAGAAACAAAGTGAATATTAAAAAATAGAATAGAATGTTCTTCATTTTTTAAAAAATAGTAGTTTATTTTTATGCTAAAATTAATTGTTTTTTATGATGTATTCAATAGTATTAACTACTTTTTTTGTAAAAGTTAAAAATTTTAGTTGCTTTATCTTTACCTATAACTACTATTAAATCATCTAAACTTGTATTTGCTACCCTTTTAACAGACTTAAAACGTTTTAATAATGTTAAAATTGTTTGCTCACCAATTCCTTTAATTTGTGTTAACTCTGAATTTATTGCTGCTTTACTTCGTTTATTTCTATGATGTGTTATTCCAAAACGATGTGCCTCATTTCTAAGCTGTTGTATAATTTTTAAAGTTTCTGATTTCTTGTCTAAATATAACGGAATAGGATCTTCGGGATAAAAAAGTTCTTCTAGTCTTTTTGCAATTCCTATAATGGCAATTTTACCACGCAAACCCAAAGCATCTAAACTTTTTAAAGCGGATGATAATTGTCCTTTTCCACCATCAATTATAATAAGCTGTGGTAGCTTTTGTTTTTCGTCAAGTAAACGTTTATAACGCCTAAAAACAACCTCTTCCATTGATGCAAAATCATCTGGTCCTTCTACAGTTTTAATATTAAAATTACGGTATTCTTTTTTACTAGGTTTCCCGTTTTTAAAGACAACACAAGCAGCAACAGGATGCGTACCTTGAATATTTGAATTATCAAAACACTCAATATGTCTTGGTTCAGTTTGTAAACGCAAATCTGTTTTCATTTGCGCCATAATTCGGTTAGTATGCCTGTCTGGATCTACTATTTTTATTTGCTTAAATTGTTCTTGTCTAAAATATTTAGCGTTTCGTAAAGACAGTTCTACAATTCTTTTTTTATCGCCAACTTTTGGTATAGTTACTTTAATATCTTCGCCTAAATTAACTTTAAAAGGAACGTATATTTCTCCTGTAATGGAATTAAATCTACTTCTAATTTCAATAATAGCATATTCTAATATTTGCTTATCTGTTTCGGCTAATTTTTTTTTAATTTCCGAAGTGTGTGATTGAATAATGTTACCATTAATTATTTTAAAAAAATTAACATAGGCAAAATTTTCATCAGAAATAACACTAAATACATCTACATTAGTAATGGTTGGATTTACAATAGTTGATTTTACCTGATAATTTGCTAATAAATCAATTTTTTCCTTGATTTTTTGAGCCTCTTCAAATTCCATTCGCTCAGAAAAATCAAACATCAATTCTTTAAATTTCTCTAAAGCATCAGCAAAACTCCCTTTAATAATATTTCTAATTGCTTTAATATCTTGCTCGTAATGACTTAATGATTGAAGGTTTTCACAAGCGCCTTTACAGTTTTTAATGTGGTATTCCAAACATACTTTATACTTGTTATTTATAATGTTTTCTGGTGATAACTTGTAATTACACGTCCGTAAAGGATACAATTCTTTTATCAATGACAAAATCGCTCTAGCAGTTCTTACTGAAGTATATGGACCAAAATATTCAGAGCCGTCTTTAATCACTCGTCTAGTTAAAAACACTCTAGGAAAATCCTCTTTTTTTATACAAATAAAAGGATACGATTTATCGTCCTTCATTAAAATATTATACCTCGGCTGGTATTTTTTTATTAAATTATTTTCTAATAATAAAGCATCTGTTTCCGTTGCAACAACAATATGTTTTATCGATGTTATTTTTTTAACTAAAACTCGTGTCTTGCCATGTTCATGGTTTTTATTAAAATAAGAACGCACCCTTTTTTCTAAATTTTTAGCTTTTCCAACATACAAAACCGTATCAGTAGCATCAAAAAATTGATACACACCTGCACTTTTAGGTAAAGTTTGTAATTGTATTTCTAAGGTAGTTTTTGGCACAAAGCGAAAGTACATAAAATTTGAATAAAGTAGTTTGTTATACCAGCTTATTAAACAGGCGGACAATTCAATAATTTACCACTTCAACAATTTAACAAACAATTCATCACACGCCTTTTGAAATTAAACTGGCATTAAAGCTATTTTACCTGTTCAAATAGTTAAACTTTTCCAAAAAAAAACAATTCAAAAATTGCTAATTCAAAAAATGGCATTATTTTAGTGATTGATTTAGATATATAATGCAGAAAATAACAAAATTCATGAAACGTAACTATAAAATTATTATACCTATATTTTTTCTATTAACCTTGTTTACCTACAAGACTTTCGCTCAAAACGAAGAAGAAAAAGACAAAGTCATTTTAGGTTTAATTAATAAAATTTTACCTCAAGCACATTATTCGCCTACACAAATAGATGATGTTTTATCTCAAGAAATACATGAAAACTTCATTAAAGCTTTAGACCCTTCTAAGCGTTTCTTTTTAAAGGAAGATATTAAACTTTTTTCAAAATACAAGCACCAATTAGACGATGAAATAAAAAAGCAAGAAATACATTTTTATCATTTAGCTATCAATAAATTTAAACAAAGACTTAAAGAAACAGAAGGTTTTTATAAAGAACTACTTGATGAACCTTTCGATTTTAATAAAGAAGAATGCTTGTTAGTAGATTACGATAGTATTGAATATCCTAGAAATAAAAAAGTACGATTAACTTATTGGAAAAAACAATTAAAATTAAATACAATTAGTAGATTGTATGATAAAATTGAAGATGAAAAAGTAACGAAAAAAGATAGTACAGAATATGTAATAAAATCATTTGAAGTTTTAGAAAAAAAATCACGAGAAGCTGTTCAAGAACAAATGGAAGATTATTATACTAGGATGAATGAATTGACTGATGCAGATTGGTTTCCTATATATATAAATACTATTGCTGCTGCTTTTGATCCTCACACCTATTATTTTTCTCCTAAAATGAAAAGTAAATTTGATATTAATATGTCTGGAAAATTAGAAGGTATTGGAGCAAGGTTACAGAAAAAAGGAGATTATACTAAAATAGTTTCTATAATTTCTGGTGGTCCAGCATGGAAGGCAGGAGATTTAGAAGTAGGTGATTTAATATTAAAAGTTGCACAAGGCGATGACGAACCATTAGATATTATTGGTATGCGATTAGACGATGCAATAGAACATATTAAAGGTAAAAAAGGAACGGAAGTTAGGCTAACTATTAAGAAAATAGATGGTTCAAAAGAGGTTATTTCTATCATTAGAGATATAGTTGAATTAGAAGAAACCTTCGCAAAATCAAGTATTGTTGAATTTAATAATAAAAAATTCGGATTAATAAATTTACCTGGTTTTTATATCGATTTTAATGAAAAAAATGCTAGAAACTCCACAACCGACATGAAGCATGAAATTGCAGAGTTGAAAAAAGATGGTATCAAAGGCTTATTAATTGACCTAAGAAATAATGGTGGTGGTTCATTAAAAACTGCCATTGAAATTGCGGGTTTATTTATTGAAAAAGGACCTATTGTACAAGTAAAATATAAAGGCGAAAAACCAAGAATTGATGAAGATACCGATGAGAAAATTCAGTGGAATGGACCTTTAGTTATTTTAGTTAATGAAATATCAGCTTCCGCTTCCGAAATTTTTGCTGCAGCTATGCAAGATTATAATAGAGCTGTAATTATTGGAAGTAAACAAACTTTCGGTAAAGGAACCGTTCAAAATGTACTTGGGCTAAATCGCTTTACAAAGTACCCTGAAAATATTGGAGCATTAAAAATGACAGTCCAAAAATTTTACCGAATTAATGGAGGTTCTACACAATTAAAAGGTGTAGAATCTGATATTGCTATTCCTGATAAATATACATATATGAATATTGGAGAGCGAGATGAAGAACATCCTTTAGTTTGGGATAAAGTTAAACCATTAGATTATGATGTGTTAGATTTCTATGCCAATAAAGAACAAGTTATCTCAAATGCAACCGAACGTGTAAATAAAAATCTACATTTTAATTTAATAAACGATTATGCAAAATGGCTTAAGAAAAGTAAAGATGATAATAAAATATTTTTAAAATTTGAAGATTATAAAAAGGATATGGAAGCTCATAAATTAGTTGGGGAAAAATTTGACGGAATAAAAAATTATAAAAATGAATTAGTTTTCAAGTCTCCCACATATGAATTACCCCTAATTAAAAACGATAGTATCTTGGCAAAAAAACGTAAAAATTGGCATGAAAATCTAAGTAAAGATATTTATGTAGAAGAGGCTTTACGTGTAGCTTATGAACTAAAACTTAAAAATAAAGAAGTTGCAATAAAGAAGTAATTTCATCTTAATTATACCAATTCTATTTCACAAGGGTAAAATTAAATTTTTCACGATTTTTGTATCCAATAGGCTTAAACCCATTGAAAATATTAGCAAGGATTTTCATACCTTTGCAAAACTAAATTTAAAATTAATGAAAGCATATATTTTCCCTGGTCAAGGAGCTCAATTTACAGGAATGGGTCTTGATTTATACAAAAAACATCCTTTAGCACAAAAATTATTTGAACAAGCAAATACTATCTTAGGTTTTTCAATAACCGATATTATGTTTAAAGGAACAGCCGAACAATTAAAAGAAACTAAAGTAACACAACCTGCAATATTTTTACACTCAGTAATAATGGCAAAAGTTCTAGGTGATGATTTTAAACCAGAAATGGTTGCAGGTCATTCTTTAGGTGAATTTTCCGCATTAGTTGCCAATGGTGTTTTATCTTTTGAAGACGGACTAAAACTTGTTTCTCAACGTGCTTTAGCTATGCAAAAAGCATGTGAAATGCAAAAATCTACTATGGCTGCTGTTTTAGGCTTAGAAGATAAAATTGTAGAAGATACATGTAAAGAAATTGACGGTATAGTAGTTGCAGCAAACTATAATTGCCCAGGACAATTAGTGATTTCTGGAGATATTGAATCAATCAATAAAACATGTGAAATTTTAATCGAAAAAGGAGCAAGACGTGCAATTGTACTTCCTGTTGGAGGCGCTTTTCATTCTCCATTAATGGAATCTGCAAGAGAAGAACTTGCTGCTGCAATTGAAAATACTACATTTAACGAACCAAGCTGTGCTATATATCAAAATGTACCTGCAAAAGCAGTAAATTCAGCTAAAAAAATTAAAGAAAATTTAGTATCTCAACTTACAGCTCCTGTTAAATGGACACAATCTATCCAAGCAATGATTAATGATGGTGCAACCGAATTTACCGAAGTTGGACCAGGGAAAGTGCTACAAGGTTTAATGCGTAAAATTGATAGAAGTGTAACTGCTAATGGCGTTGTATTAAATTAAAAGCAGAAAGCTTTGTAATTAGTACTAATAAAAAATAAAAAATGAGCGGACAAATTCAAACAAGTATTAGAGCTAACATTGCAACAATTACTTTTTCGCATCCAGCAAGTAATTCATTTCCAAGTAACCTATTAGATAGGTTGGTTGAAAATATTAATCGCTTAAGTAATGATGATGAGGTTTATGTAATTATTTTACAAAGCCAAGGCGATAAAACTTTTTGTGCAGGAGCGTCTTTTGATGAATTAGTTGCCATAGAAACTTTAGCCGATGGAGAACTTTTTTTTAGCGGGTTTGCTAATGTTATTAATGTAATGAGAACCTGTAAAAAATTAATTATTGGTCGTGTACAAGGTAAATCTGTTGGTGGTGGCATTGGAATAATTTCGGCTTGTGATTATGTTTTTGCTTTAGAAAATGCTGATATTAAATTATCAGAATTAAGTATTGGTATTGGTCCATTTGTTATTGCTCCAGCAGTAGAAAGAAAAATAGGCTTAGCGGCTTTTAGCGAATTAACTATTGATGCTACACATTGGCAAACAGCGTATTGGGCAAAACAAAAAGGTTTATTTAATAAAGTGTTTGAAAACACACGTGATATGGATAAAGCTGTTGAGCAATTAGCAATTAAATTGGCTTCCTATAACACACAAGCTTTAGCTGAAATAAAAAAAGTTTTTTGGCAAAACACATCACATTGGAATGAATTATTAAAGCAAAGAGCAAAAATAAGTGGTGAATTAGTATTATCCGATTTTACAAAAAAAGCACTTCAAAAATTCAAAAAATAATACCATGATTAAATTTATCATTCCTTTTCTACAAGTTGATGTAAACGAAAAATTAAAAAACGCACCAGATAATGCTTATCAAACAGGCGTTATTATAGGTAGTTTATTACCATTTGCCTTACTAGTTGGTTTAGCTTGGTTTATCTACTGGAGAATGAAAAACAGAAAAGATCTTGACAATTAAAAACAAGTAATAACCTGTATTTAGCACTTAAAAAATATTTTAAACACCTAATAAAACAAAATCGTTTAGAACTCTGAGAAGAACAATATAGAAAAGAAGACTACTCTCTTTTATACGTATTCCAACTACTAAATTTACTTCTAGCTTCCGCTGAAGGAAAGGGCATGTTTAATGCTTTTTCTTTACTTTCAACTTTCATTTTAAGAATAGTCAAACTCTCTTTTGTATCATCTTTAATAAAAACAACATACATTTCACTATCTTTTACACCAATAAAACGTTTATCTTTTATAAGAAATGTGTCTTTTACAATAGTGTAATTCAACTTCATTGGACCATTCATTTCATAGTTGATTTCATCATCTTTAAAAGTATACGTTACTTGTGCCTTAACTTCTGGACCCATTTCGAAACTTCTAGTCCAAGTACCTAAATACGGATTTGATGAGTCTATTTTATTAGTGCTTTTCTTTTTTTCATTACTACAACTAAATAGTATAATTGAACTGAAAATAATAATAATTACATTCTTTAACATAAGATAAAATTTTAGAAGACAAAAATAGGTTTATTTTTATTAGCTTTGGCTTTACTATTAATTAAAATATTTAAAAATGAAAAAACTAATCTTATTTAGTCTTATTTTTACCTTGATCATTGAATCATGTGCAGATAAAAAAGAATCAGAAACTATAAAAACAGAACAAACAAAAGAAAAAAAGATAGCCAAAAGTTCATTTGTAGAGCGATTTGCCGATATTCAAATACTTAAATATGAAATTCCGCAATGGGACGAATTGTCTTTAAAACAAAAAAAACTAGTTTACTATTTAACACAAGCAGGTCTTAGTGGTCGTGATATTATGTACGATCAAAATTACCGTCATAATTTAAAAATTAGAAGAGCATTAGAAAATATTTACACTAATTATAAAGGCGATAAAGCTACTAAAGAATGGCAAGCATTTGAAACCTACCTAAAAAAAGTATGGTTTGCTAATGGAATCCATCATCATTATTCAAATGAAAAATTCAAGCCTACGTTTTCTAAAGACTATCTTAACACTTTATTAAAAGACACTAAAACGGAATTAAATGGAGATGCATTAGCTGTTATTTTTAATAATAAAGATACTAAAAAAGTAAATTTAGACGCTAGTAAAGGTTTAATTGAAAGCTCAGCAGTTAATTTTTATGGAGCAAATGTTACCACAAAAGATGCAGAAAATTTTTATAGTAAGCTTACCAATCTAAAAGATAAAGAGCCTGTAGAGTTAGGTTTAAATTCTAAGCTAATAAAAGAAAACGGTGTTGTTAAAGAAAAAGTTTGGAAAAGTGGTGGTATGTATGGGCAGTCAATTGACAAGATTGTATATTGGTTAGAAAAAGCAAAATCAGTTGCCGAAAATGAAAAACAAGTAAAAGGATTTCAATTATTAATTGATTACTATAAAACTGGTGATTTACAAAAATGGAATGATTATAATGTAAATTGGGCAACAAATACAGTTGGCGATATTGACTATATTAACGGTTTTGTTGAAGTGTACAATGATCCAATTGGATATCGTGGTTCATATGAATCAATTGTTGAGATAAAAGATTTTGAAATGTCTAAAAAAATGGCAATTGTAGCCGAATCTGCTCAGTGGTTTGAAGACAATTCAACAATAATGAGCGAACATAAAAAACCAGATGTTGTAGGTGTTTCTTACAAAACTGTTAATGTTGCTGGTGAAGCTGGAGATTCATCTCCTTCAACTCCAATTGGTGTTAACTTGCCAAACAATAATTGGATTAGAGAACAACACGGTTCTAAGTCAGTTTCTTTAGGAAACATTATAGAAGCATACGCAAATGTAGGTGGAAGTGGTAGATTAAAAGAATTTGCTTTTTCCGATGAAGAAGTAACATACGAAGAGAAATATGGTGCTTTAGCCGATAAATTACACACTGCTTTACACGAAGTAGTTGGTCATGCAAGCGGACGTTTAAATAAAGGTATTGGTCAGCCAAAAGAAACCTTAAAAAACTATGCTTCAACCTTAGAAGAAGCTCGTGCAGATTTAGTTGGATTGTATTTTTTACCTGACGAAAAACTGGTTGAAATGGGTATTTCTCCAAGTGCAAAAGGTATTGGTAAAGCAGCTTTTGATGGCTATATTAGAAACGGTTTAATGACACAATTAATTAGATTAAATATTGGTGATAATATTGAAGAAGCACACATGAGAAACAGGCAATTAGTTGCTGCTTGGGCTTTTGAAAAGGGACAAAAAGACAATGTTATTGAAAAAATAATAAAAGAAGGGAAAACCTATTTTGTAATTCGTGATTATAAAAAACTAAGAGTTTTATTTGGTGATTTATTACGCGAAATACAAAAAATAAAATCAGAAGGAGATTTTGAAGCTGGAAAAAATCTAGTAGAAACTTATGGTGTAAAAGTAGATCAAGCAATTCATAAAGAAGTTCTAAAACGTAATGCTAAATTCAAATCTGCCCCATATAACGGATTTGTAAATCCTATTTTAGTACCCGTAAAAGACAAAAACAATAATATTACTGATGTAAAAGTAACACAACCAAAATCATTTACACAACAAATGCTAACTTATGCAAAACGTTATACCACATTACCCGATGTAAATTAATTTTT
>CAYOFS010000052.1:0-4238 GCA_964403095.1 uncultured Flavobacteriaceae bacterium
ATCGAAATTAACTCTCGTGTTTCTCGTTCATCAGCTTTAGCTTCAAAAGCTACAGGTTATCCAATTGCTAAAGTAGCAACAAAATTAGCACTAGGCTATCATTTAAACGAATTGAAAAATCAGATAACCAAAACAACATCTGCTTATTTTGAACCTGCTTTAGATTATGTAATTGTGAAAATACCGCGATGGAATTTTGATAAATTTGAAGGTGCCGATCGTACATTAGGATTACAAATGAAAGCTGTTGGAGAAGTTATGGGAATTGGAAGATCATTTCAAGAAGCCTTACATAAAGCCACACAATCTTTAGAAATAAAACGAAACGGCATTGGTGCCGATGGAAAAGGCTATACACGTTACGAAGAGATAATTGACAAACTAAAAAACCCAAGTTGGGATAGAGTTTTTGTTATTTTCGATGCTATTCAAGCTGGAATATCACTTCAAAAAATAAATGAAATTACTCAAATAGATATGTGGTTCTTAAAACAATATGAAGAATTACATATATTAGAAAAAGAAATTGCTACATACACTTTAGAAACTTTACCGAGAGAATTACTTTTAAAAGCAAAACAAAAAGGCTATGGTGATAGACAGATTGCACACACATTACGATGCATGGAAAGTGAAGTTTATAAAAAAAGAGAAGAATTAGACATTAAACGTGTCTATAAAATAGTGGACACTTGCGCCGCAGAATTCCCAGCAGAAACACCTTACTACTACTCTACTTTTGAAAATAATATTACAGTAGATGGAAAAACCTTTATTCATAATGAGTCTATTGTAAGTAATAAGAAAAAAGTAGTGATTTTAGGTTCAGGTCCAAATCGTATCGGACAAGGTATTGAGTTTGATTATTGCTGTGTTCATGGTGTTTTAGCAGCAAAAGAATGTGGCTATGAAACTATTATGATTAACTGCAACCCAGAAACAGTTTCAACCGATTTTGACATAGCCGATAAACTTTACTTTGAACCTGTTTTTTGGGAACATATTTACGACATCATTCAACATGAAAAACCAGAAGGTGTTATTGTACAACTTGGAGGTCAAACTGCCTTAAAACTTGCCGAAAAATTAGAAAAGTATGGAATTAAAATTATTGGAACTAGCTTTGACGCTTTAGATTTAGCCGAAGATAGAGGACGCTTTTCTGCTTTATTAGAAGATTTAAAAATTCCTTACCCACAATTTGGCACAGCAACCAATGCGCAAGAAGCCTTAAATGTTGCCAATGATTTAGACTTTCCATTATTAGTAAGACCTAGTTATGTTCTTGGAGGTCAAGGCATGAAAATAGTAATAAACAAACAAGAACTTGAAGAACACGTTGTAGATGTTTTACGTAAAATACCTAATAATGTATTACTTTTAGACCATTATTTAGATGGAGCTATTGAAGCTGAAACTGATGCTATTTGTGATGGTGAAAATGTTTATATAATTGGTATCATGGAGCATATTGAACCTTGCGGAGTACATTCTGGAGATTCAAACGCTACTCTTCCGCCTTTTAATTTAGGAGAATTTGTAATGCAACAAATTAAAGATCACACTAAAAAAATAGCCGTAGCCTTAAAAACAGTTGGTCTTATTAATATTCAATTTGCCATTAAAGATGATATTGTATATATTATTGAAGCAAATCCTAGGGCATCTAGAACCGTACCTTTTATTTCAAAAGCATACAAAGAGCCTTATGTAAATTATGCTACTAAAGTCATGCTTGGAGAAAATAAAGTAACAGACTTTAAATTTAACCCACAATTAGAAGGTTACGCCATTAAGCAACCAGTATTTTCATTTAATAAATTCCCTAATGTAGATAAACGCCTAGGCCCAGAAATGAAATCAACTGGTGAAAGTATTTTATTTATAGATGACTTAAAAGATGATGCTTTTTATGATTTATACGCTCGTAGAAAAATGTATTTGAATAAATAATAAAAATAAATTGATTATATGATTAGTTGCACCACGTTGTTGCTTTAATTTTCGCCTTTTTCTCGGAGTGAAGCGTAGCGAAACGGAGAGAAAAAATATAATCAAATCATGACTTCAAAAAAGTCGCATTTATTACTTGAATTTAAGAAACCTAACGAAGTGGTTCACGAATACTTTTAAAAAATAATGAAAAAGGAGTGAGCTAATTGGAAAGCACAGAGGTTTTTTAGTGAAAGAAATCTAACAAAGTGGTTCACAAATACAAAAACAAATATAAAATGAATGAGTAATTGTAGCCCAATTTTGAGCTAAATAAATTTCGAGCATTTTCAATTATAGCAGGTAGTTTGACTTTGTAATAGAAAATTTGTGACTAATTAGGGTTAACTATTCTACTATAAAAACATTGTTTTTTAAATTAATATCTGCCATTAATTTTGAAGGGTCAATATGTACTTTTTTCACTGTTTTA
Organism: uncultured Flavobacteriaceae bacterium; assembly: GCA_964403095.1. Taxonomy (GTDB): domain Bacteria; phylum Bacteroidota; class Bacteroidia; order Flavobacteriales; family Flavobacteriaceae; genus S010-17. The sequence goes on from CAYOFS010000052.1 coordinate 2,426, forward strand.
TTCGTTAAAAAGGTGTATGTTGGATGTGCCCAAGCCCAATTCTCAAGAACTGTATTATTTGTGTCTTTTACACCAAGCATCATACGTAACGGTATATGATAATGCTGAGTAGAACCATCAGAGAAATCAATTTTCAGATCTATTGGCATAGGCATTTTACCTACACGTTCAAGTGTAATTTCTTTATCCGAAACTGATTTTATACGATAATCTATGTTATGTAAGGTTTCAGTCCACTCGTTCAAATACCAATGTAATTGCAATCCTGAAATTTTTTCGGCTGTTCTTGTAATGTCATTCGGATTTGGATGTTTGAATTTAAAATCACTATAATACTTTTGTAGTGTCTTAAGTACATTTTCTTTTCCGATAAGGTATTCTAACTGAGATAAGAAAATTAATCCTTTATAGTAACTATTTATCCCATAAGCCGTATTGGTATGATACCTATCACCTTGAGTTGTTAAAGGTTCGTTTTTGCCCGAATTTACTAAATAATTATATGTTTTATAAACACGTTCATAAGGAAATTCTTTCTTTTCATCTAATTCCTGATCTGCCAATACATTAATATACGATGTAAAGCCTTCATCCATCCAAGGATGTTGGCTTTCATTTGTTGCTAAAACAAATTGATGCCAAGAATGTGCCATCTCATGCCTTACAACACCTACAAGACTACTATATTTTCTTTTACCTGTAATTAGCGTACACATTCCATATTCCATTCCGCCATCACCTCCTTGAATAATTGAATATTGTTTATAAGGGTAATCACCCATTACTTTATTATAAAATTTCATGGTATTAATTGCATCGTCTTGCATTTTTAACCAGTTCGCCTTATACTCATCGCTTAAATTATTTTTGTATAAAAAGTGCATGGTTGTATTGTCATCAACTTTCTTTATATCGTGAATAAAATCTTTGTCGGCTGCCCAAGTAAAATCGTGTACATTTGGTGCTTTAAAATGCCAAGACAACTTATTACCTTTTGGTTTTGAAACTTGCGTGCCTTTACGCTGATAACCATGACCTATTTCTTGTGGGTTTTGTAAATAACCTGTTCCTCCAACAGTATAGTCTTTATCAATATTAATGGTTACATCAAAATTTCCCCAAACACCATGAAATTCACGAGCAATATAAGCATGTGCGTGCCAACCTTCAAAGTCATATTCTGCCATTTTAGGATACCATTGTGCCATAGATAATGCTACGCCTTCTTTATTGTTTCTTCCACTTCTTCTAATCTGCAAAGGTACTTGCCCTTTAAAAACCATATCAAAAATTGCTTTACTTCCTGCTAAAATAGGTTCATTTAAGGTAACTTTTAAAACTGTTCCAAAAACTTCATATTTAATTGGTTTTCCGTTTTGCGTTAACGATATTATTTTTTGATATCCTATTTCATTAGGCTTTAACTTAGCTATTCTACTTTCATGTACAGGGTTTTCTTTGGTGCCAATATTTGGTGCCATTCGCCCATCTGGATCTTCAATTACTTGAACTCTTGCATCCATTTCTGAATTTGGCTGAAAGGCATTGAAGTACAAATGGTAAAAAACAGTGTTTAAATTATCGGGTGAATTGTTAGTATATACTATTTTTTGAGTTCCGTTAAATTGATAATTTTCTACATTCATATCAATATTCATAGTATAATCAACATGTTGTTGCCAATACGTACTTTCGGGTTTACCTGTATTAGTGGTTTCTGATACAACGGTGTTTTTTGTGGAATTACACGAATAAATAAAGAAACTTATTAGTGTTATTAGAATAATTTTTTTCATGTATTCGTTTTTATTGT
>CAYOFS010000052.1:4338-13658 GCA_964403095.1 uncultured Flavobacteriaceae bacterium
TTAATTTGGAACATGGTGCATTCATATTGACTCTTTGTTAAAATATCAAGATTATAAGTTATGAATGGTTCATGTATTCGTTTTTATTGTTTAATTTGGAACATGGTGCATTCATATTGACTCTTTGTTAAAATATCAAGATTATGTTATGAATGGTTCATGTGCTCGTTTTTATTGTTGAGTTATTTATAGACGAAAATTATAAGCGCAAAGATAAATTCAAAATAATTTGTTCTGGCTTTACATTTAAGGATCCGATTACGGCATTTGAATCATCTTTAATAGTTAAAATGCTATTTGACACGCCTTTTTCATATCGAATATCTACACGTATTTGACTATGTAACTGAATTGCCAAACCTACTTGAAAATTAACGCCTAAATCACTTTCGATATCAATATTATCAACATCTACATCTTCAAATTCATTTAATAAAATATATTGAAATGATGGTCCAAGAAATATACTTACGGGCTTTACAATATCAAAACCTATTAAAAGTGGTAATTCAACCTTTGTTTGATCAAAAATGTTTGAATTATATGCACTTTTTGTTTTTGTGTAAATTGCTTCTGGTCTAAAATACATGCTATTAAATTTATACTCTATATAAATTCCTCCATGAAAGCCTGTTTTCTTTTCACTCTTAAATTGCTCGGAAATTTGAAGTAATGTACCTTCGGTAACATATTCTCCATTAGAATTATAATTAAATCCAGCAATTATCCCAAACGAAAGTTTTTTTTCATTATCTTGAGAAAACATTACTGTAACATTCAATAGCAAAAAAACAAGTGTTAATTTTTTTAATATATTCATTTTGAATTGTTTTATTTATAGGTATAACGATTTTAGAATAAGAAATATTGTTATTTTCTAGCAATTACCTTTTTAACTGCTGCAACAATAGCAAGGTCATTTAAGTTATATTTTTCTAATAATTGTGCTGGTGTAGCAGATTCTCCAAAAGTATCATTAACTGCTACAAATTCTTGAGGAGTTGGCATATTTTCACCTAATAATCTGGCAACACTTTCACCTAAACCTCCAAATTTATTATGTTCTTCGGCTGTTACAATACAACCTGTCTTTTCAACAGATTTTAATATCGCTTTTTTATCTAATGGTTTTATTGTATGAATGTTTATTACCTCAGCAGTAATACCCATTTCTTCTAATTTTTCTGATGCTTGTAAAGCTTCCCAAACTAAATGTCCTGTTGCTACAATGGTAACATCTACTCCTTCGGTAAGGTTAATTGCTTTACCAATCACAAATTTATCATCTGTTGGCGTGAATACTGGTACTTTGGGACGACCAAAACGTAAATAAACTGGTCCTTGATAGTCTGCAATTGCTAAAGTTGCTGCTTTTGTTTGGTTATAATCACAGGTATTAATTACTACCATTCCTGGTAGCATTTTCATCATTCCAATATCTTCAAGTGTCTGATGCGTTGCTCCATCTTCTCCAAGTGTTAAACCTGAATGCGATGCGCATATTTTTACGTTTTTTTCTGAATATGCAATAGATTGTCTTATTTGATCATATACTCTAGCCGTTGAAAAGTTGGCGAAAGTTCCTGTAAAAGGTATTTTGCCTCCAATTGTTAATCCTGCAGCAATACCCATCATATTTGCTTCGGCTATTCCTATTTGAAAAAAGCGATCTGGATGATTTTTTTTAAAAGTATCCATTTTTAATGAACCTATTAAATCAGCACAAAGCGCAACTACTTTATCATTTGTTTTTCCTAATTCGGTTAATGCATCTCCAAAACCAGACCTTGTATCTTTTTGCTCGGTAAATGTATATTTTTTTATTGCCATCTATATACTTTTAAAATGTGAATTATTTTCAACAAAAATAATCAATCAAATTGATTAGTTCGTTTAAAATTTTAGTATTTCTTTATAAAACTTATGAACAGGAAAACCCATAACATTAAAATATGTTCCTTCAATTTTTCTAATACCGATTAGACCAATCCATTCTTGAATACCATAACTTCCTGCTTTATCTAATGGCTTAAAATTTGCAACATAGTATTGAATTTCTTCTAAACTTAATTTGTTAAAATAAACCGTAGTTCTATCGCTAAATACGACTTCTTTATCTTTTGATTTTAAACAAACAGCAGTGTAAACTTTGTGTTTACTACCTGATAATTTTTTAAGCATTTCAATGGCATCATTTTCTGATTTTGGTTTACCCAACATGCTACCTTTATGCCATACAATAGTATCGGCTGTAATTAAAATATCATTTTTAGCAAGGCTCTTAAAAGGACTTGCTTTTAATTTTGCCAAATACTTTACAATTTTCTTGCCTTTTAAATTGTCTGGAAATACTTCTTCGAGTTCTTTTAACTGAATAGTAAAATCCAATTTTAAATCCTTTAAAAATTGCTGTCTTCGTGGTGATCCTGATGCTAATATCAGGTTTTTATTTTTTAGTTTACTATTTAACATTTTTTAATTTTTTTTTGATTAAAATTTTAATACCAATATTGACAACATACCAAACAACATAATTACCTTCAACATGGTGCTTAAGTTATGTAACTCTTTTTTAGTTTTAACTTCTTTTATGTTTAAAATAAAATATCCTAACGGAATTATTAAAAATACAACTGCAAATAAATAAAAATACAATTGATCAATAATTGAAACCCATAAAATGAGTAAAAAAAACAGTATTAAACTTATATAAAAAACAACATTTTGCGAACGTTTTTTTCCTAATAAAATAGGCAAGGTTTTCATGTTTAATTTATAATCACCATCAATATCTTCAATATCTTTTACAATTTCTCTAATAAGGTTTAGTAAAAACGCAAATATCGTATACGAAACTATAATTCTCATTACTTTTATTTGTTCTTCTACAATTACCAAGTGAACACTTGGAAAAATCAATATAATTAAAATACTAAAAGCGATAAAAAATGCCACTATAAAATTACCAACTAAAGCTGTTTTTTTAAAATATTTAGAATAATAAAATAATAAAATTGATATCGCTATAAATAGCAATCCGTAATGTTTTTTATTACTAATCATTGCAAGAAAAAACCCTGAAAAAATACCTAATAAGTTAAGTATATTGTAAATTATTAATGTCCGTTTTTTTGATATTAGCCTTTCTACAATTACCTTGTCAGGCTTGTTTATTTTATCTGCATCTACATCAAAATAATCATTAATTACATTTCCTGCGGCAGCTAAAAATATGGTAGAAATAATTAAAAGAAAAAAATGGATTGTATTTGAATTATCATTAAAACGCAACCAGAACAATGTTTGTACTAAAACTAACATTAACAGATTTTTAAATCTAATTAATTGCAAAAAATGTTTTAATCCAAACGCTGTATTTTGACTTTGCATTTTAGTTAAACTCTTTCTTAACACGAGCTAAGTCTCGCTTATTATCACGATCTTTCATTACCTCTCTTTTATCGTGTAATTTTTTCCCTTTACACAATGCTATATCTAACTTAGCCCAACCTTTTTCGGTTATATATAACTTTAGTGGAATTATAGTTAAACCAACATTTTTAAGTTCTTTTTGTAGTTTTTTAAGTTCTCTTTTATTCAACAATAAGCGTCTTGAACTTTTCGGCTTGTGATTATATACGTTTCCGTACATATATTCTTCAATAAACATATTAATTACAAATAGCTCTCCTCTTTCATTAAATTCACAAAAGCTTTCGGTAATTCTTGCCTTACTTTCTCTAATGGATTTGATTTCGGTTCCTGTTAATTGAATTCCTGCTGTATATTTATCAAGAAATTCATATTGAAATCGTGCTTTTTTATTTTGTATGTTTATTGTTTTTTGCATTTGGTACAAAACTACAAATTAAGCGCGTTTATTTGCTTATTCACTTGTGTTTTTTTTCTCATTGATATTGGTATTTGCATTCCATTTTTTAATTCAACAAAATTAGCTGAATTTACTCTTAAGATAAATGCTGAATTTATTAAATGTGATTGATGTGTTCTAATAAAACCATGATCTGACAATATCTCATCATAATATTTTAAATTTCTAGAAGTTAAATAATTTTTATTTTTTAAAATAAATTTAGTGTAAGCTCCTTCCGATTCGCAATGTATGATGTCACTTACAGCCACTACATATTGATCATTAATTGTTCTTAATACAATTTTAAAATCTTCTTTTTTAATACTATGATTCTTAAAAACATCTAGCATTTCTAAATATTTCACATTTTTATTTAGCTTTTTATCTAATTCTTTTAGAGTTTTAGATAACTCTTGTGGATTTATAGGTTTTAAAATATAATCAAATGCACTAACCTTAAAAGCTTTAATTGCATAGTTTTCATATGCCGTTGTAAAAACAATATGACCTTCAAAATTATCTAAGCGTTCTAAAATGTCAAATCCTGTGCCATTTTTAAGATGAATGTCTAAGAAAACAACATCTGGATTTACTTTTTCAATTAAAGAAACTCCACTAGAAACATCCTTGGCTAAACCGACTATATTTATGTTTTTATTTATTAATTTCAACATATTAGCTAGAGCTTCTTGTGCATTTTTTTCATCTTCTATAATAACTACATTCATAATTAATCTAATAAATTAAATTCAATTTTTGTTCCTCTTATATTATTACAATCATCTAAAACATCACTTATTACAAAGCCTTGCATTTCTTTTTTTTGACGATTTTTTAATCGCTCTTTAAAAATTTTGATTGCATGAATTTTATTTTCATCATCATCATTCTTATTATTTAATTTTGCTACTTCTCTTCCTACTCCATTATCTTCAATACAAATTGAAATTCCTTTGCTAATTTTTTTTATATTAATGATAACCAAACCATCACTTTCACGATGTTTCAAACCATGTTCAATCGAATTTTCAATAAAAGGTTGTAATAACATTGGTGGAATTTTCACTGTTTCTATGTCAATTTTATCATCAATATTTATACTAAAATCAAACAAGTTATTAAATCTAAATTTTTGTGTTTTTAAATAATTAGTTAACATATCTATTTCATCTTTTAGACTTATGTGTTTTTTATTACTAAACTCTAAATTTTGTCTAATTAATTTTGAAAAAACAGCAATTAATTCAGCCGATTTTAATTGATCATTTTTTAAAATAGAATTTTGAATAGCCGTAAGTGAGTTAAAAATAAAATGAGGATTCATTTGAAGTCTCAGCACTGTATTTTTAAGTTGTATATTCGTTTTTTCAATATTTACTTTTTTATATCTATAATATAAATAAGCGCCCAAAAAAGAAACTATCAAGAGCATGATAATTATAAAATAAATCCATTTATTTTTTTTAGCTATTTTTTTTTGAATTATAAGCTCTCTTTGTTTTTTAAGTAACGTATTTCTATCGTTTAAGTATTTTATTTCTGCTTGCTGAATATTATATCTTTCATTAATGTATGCTCTGTTTTTAGCATGACTTTCATTATTTAGTATTCTAGTAAGTGAGTCGTATTTTTTTAAATAAATATTTGCCTTAAATGGTCTTTTTTGTAAGATTGAATTTTCCAATAAATTATGATATAATTCTTGTAATTCAATAATATTACTACTTTTAGTAAATTCACCTACTGCGGTCTTTAAACTTTCATCAGCAAAATCATACAGGTAAACTCTTTTATAAAAATTACCCATTTTTTTATAAACTGATGCGGTATTACTGCCAATACTATTTAAGATCTCTATCGCTTTTTTATATTGCTTTTCTGCTAAAATAAAATCATCTTTATTTTCATAAATATTACCCATTATTAAATGTGCTTGAGATTGCAACTTATAATTTTTAATAGATTTACTAAAATTTAACACTTTACTACTATAAAACACGGCACTATCCAAATGTTTTGTTTTAATAAACAATGCTGATAAATCTAAATAATGTTTATTCAGTTTTAAACTATCCTTATTATTTTTTGCTATTTTAAATGATTGATGATAATACTTTTTTGATTTTTCAAATTCGCCGATTTTAAAAAACATCTGCGCCATATTTACAACATAACTACTTGAATTAAATTTTTTAGTAACATTTATTTTATCAATCAGCTTTTCAATTTTAGTCAAATCATCAATTGCTTCAGAATAATTATATAATAGAATATTAATATCACTAATTTTATTTAGCAACTGTATTTTTAACATTAAATAATTTGTATTATCTACTAGCTTATAACTCTGTTTATATAGTTCTAAAGCGGTGTAAATATTACCTTGATCTTTTAACAAATCTGCTTTATACGCAATCAATATAGCTCTTGACTTAGAATTTAATTCTGTTTTAACAAGTTCTTTATTGATAATTACATTAGCTTTCTTAGGGGATAATTTTTTAATTTTTAACGTGTCTATAATACTTTGACTATTAATAATCAAACATTGAAAAATAAAAATCGATATTAAAATTATTTTTTTAATAAGCTACAATTTATTAAGTATTATCCAAAAGTATGAATATAATACCAATCGAACACTTAAATACACTATAAATAATTGGAAAAATTACAGACAAAAAAAAGACTATCTTTTAAGACAGCCTTTTTAAAGTAGCGAGAACGAGATTTGAACTCGTGACCTCCGGGTTATGAATCCGACGCTCTAACCAACTGAGCTACCTCGCCATTTTTTTAGATGAAAAAATTTTTATCTAAGCGAGTGCAAATATAGAAACATATTTAATTATCACAAGTAAAAAACTATTAAAATTGAACCTTTAGATTAAATCTTATTTTTAAGGTATATTTCCGATGCTGGACCTTCCATAAAAATTAAATCTAATATACTTAGGTTATTAATAAAACCGTGCTTATTATCAAATACTTGTGTGTATTTAGAAAAGGACTCCTTTTCAGATTTGGCATTGACTAAGTTTCTATAATCATTTTCTACTTCAACTTCATATCTTTCAGAAAAGGAATGATTTATTTTACAGTCTAATATTTTAGTTATAATAGTCCATGTTTTCATGTTTAAATCGACTAAAAATGTTTCTTTTTTATTAAAAACTTCTTTAATTTCATCAATATAAAATTCGAAAAATGGTGAAGAATTATATGCTGAAAGTAAACTTTTATAGTGTTCAGCTTGCCAATTTGAACTATAATCAAGTTTAATATCCTTAGTTAATTGTTTACCTGATACTTTTTGAATAGGTATATTTAATAATTGCTTACCATTAGCTCCATATATATAGCATCGATTTCTATATGTTTGTTTTTGGAAATTATCATACACTTCAAAAATTACATTTTCTGTTTTCATCATCTGTGAAAACTGTTTTATTGATGAAAAATATGTTGGATGAAAAATCAAACTCTCTTTTTAATTATTAATTTTGGATTATGAATTGTGAATACGCTATTTTAGCCACATATTTTACAAATTTACACGGATTTTATTCCAACTTTCTATTCGTTCTTGGTTCTTGATTCTTAGTTATCTTCCATATTCGTTAATCCTTCTTCGTTCTTCGCTGATTTCTAACAAAACCATATCCAAAATATAACACTAAAGTTCCTAAGAAATAATAAAAATACGAAACTGGTTTACCGCTACCTCCAACAGTTGTGAATAATCTTTCTGTTCGCACTCTACTATTATCTTTATCATAACTCATCCATATTAGTACTGGCTTACCAACAACGTGGTCAAATGGCACAAATCCCCAATAACGAGCATCTAAAGAATTTTGACGGTTATCTCCCATCATCCAATAATAATCTTGTTTAAATGTATAATTTTCGACTCTTTTTCCATCAATAAAATATTCGCTACCATTTTCAACAAAACTTACACCTTCATAACGATTTAGTAAATCTCTATAAAAAGGAATTGTTTTTGAATTTAATTCAACTGTTTTTCCTTTTTCAGGAATGTATAATGGTCCAAAATTATCTATTGACCAAGGATATTGGTAATTATGTGGAAAAATTGATTTATCAAATGTACCACTTGGAGTGATGTGTTTTTTTATACTTATAACATTTGGATTATTTTTAAATCGTACTGCAGTTTCATCGTCTAAATTATACATTAATTTTCCTTCTGCGTTTCGAGTTGCTTCACGAATATTATATGTTTTTAATAATGATCTTGGATCAGTCCCTTTTTTTAATTCTGTAATATAATAAAATTGAGGTTTTGCTCTGTCAGGCATAATGGAACGTTCTCCATTAATATAAATATCTCCATCTTTAATTTCAAATGTTTCACCTGCAATAGCGACACAGCGCTTTACATAGTTTGTTTTTTTATCAATTGGTTTATAGGTAAATTCACCTGACTTATCGCCCCACATTGTTTTTAATGTATCCGCAGGCCAGTTAAATACTACAATGTCATTGGTTTTTATTTTTTGCAGTGCAGGCAATCTAAAATAAGGTAATTGAAATTTTTTATTTTTCACATGTGATGCCCTATCCGTTAACGGAATAGAATCATGTACCATAGGCAAAGCTAAAGGTGTCATTGGCACTCTTGCTCCATAATGGAATTTACTTACAAAAAGGTAATCACCTATTAATAATGACTTTTCTAAAGATGAAGTTGGTATTGCATAAGGACGCATAAAATAGGTGTGCACAATAGTTGCTGCTACAACAGCAAATAGAATTGCATTTGTCCAAGTACTTACATTTTTAATAATAACATCATTATCTTTACCTACATACTTAGTATTCTTATCAAAATTAATATATGCCAGGAAACCTCCTAAAGACAGTATACTAAACAAGGTATGGCGTTTTTTACGATAATTAAAAACATGTAAAAACTCATACACAACAGCAAGTGTCATTATATTGCCTATTATTGGTACAAACAATAAAATTGTCCACCACCAAGGTCTTTCGGTTATTTTAATGGCTACATAATAGTTGTAAAAAGGAACATATGCTTCCCATGATTTTCTACCTGCTTTAACAAATAGCTTACTAAATATTAATATCCCAAATATTATGGATATAACTGTTGATAATCCAAAAATTTCTAAATATGTCATTTTTTATTTGTTTATTTGTTTATTTGTGGAATTGATTATTTGTCTTCTCACAAATTTTTTCTACTTTTTACTGAACACTGCCTACTGAACACTGTCAACTGAACACTGCCTACTGAACACTGTCAACTGAACACTGTCAACTGAACACTGCCTACTGAACACTGTCAACTGAACACTGCCTACTGAACAATGCCTACTGAACACTGATAACTGAACACTGCTAACTGAACACTGTCAACTGAACACCCCTAACTGATTAAATTCCTAATACATCTTTC
>CAYOFS010000053.1:0-13345 GCA_964403095.1 uncultured Flavobacteriaceae bacterium
TTACCGAAGATTTAATAGCAAAAGGTTTTGAAGCTGGAAGAATGAAAACAGGAACTCCACCAAGAGTAGATGCGCGATCATTAGATTTTTCAAAAATGATTGAACAACCTGGAGATGAAAATCCGCAAAAATTCTCTTATTTACAAAGTATAAAACCATTAACAAAACAGCGTTCATGTTATATGACTTACACAAGTAATGAAGTGCATGATTTATTGCGTGACGGTTTTGATAGGTCACCAATGTTTAATGGTAGAATTCAAAGCATAGGGCCAAGATACTGCCCAAGTATAGAAGATAAAATAGATCGTTTTGCAAGTAAAGAAAGGCATCAAATGTTTATAGAGCCTGAAGGTTGGTTTACTAATGAAATTTATGTTAATGGTTTTTCAACATCACTACCAGAAGATGTACAAGCAAGGGCTTTAAGAAAAGTAGCTGGATTTGAATATGTAAAAATTTTTAGATTTGGTTACGCTATTGAATATGATTTCTTTCAACCAACACAACTTAAATCAACTTTAGAAACAAAATTAATTGAAAATTTATATTTTGCAGGACAAATAAACGGAACAACTGGTTATGAAGAAGCAGCAGCACAAGGTTTAATGGCAGGTATAAATGCTGCTTTAAAAACACAAGAAAGAGAGCCTTTTACATTAAATAGAAACGAAGCGTATATTGGAGTTTTAATTGATGACCTAATCACAAAAGGAACTGAAGAACCATACAGAATGTTTACTTCACGTGCAGAATTTAGAACCTTGTTAAGACAAGATAATGCAGATATTAGGTTAACCGAAAAATCAAATAAAATTGGCTTAGCAAGTGATGAACGATTACACAGAGTAGAAGAAAAAATTTCAAAATCAGATCTATTTGTGAACTTTTTAAAAATCACAAGTATTAAACCTGAAGAAGCAAATCCAATTTTAATAAATAAAAACTCAAGTAAAGTAAAGCAATCAATGAAAATGTTTAAACTTGCCTCCAGACCTCAATTAGATTTCACCGATGTAGTTAAATTTAAAAAAGTTAAAGCTTTTATTGAAGATGAGAATGTAGATTTAGAAATAGTAGAACAAACAGAGGTAATAGTAAAATATTCTGGGTATATAGAAAAAGAAATTAGTAATGCAAATAAACTACAGCGGTTAGAAAACGTTAAAATACCTCCAAGTTTTGATTACGACAAAGTAAAATCTATCTCTACGGAAGCAAAACAAAAGCTAAATAAAATTCAACCAGAAACCATATCACAAGCAAGTAGGATTTCAGGAGTTTCACCAAGTGATGTTTCTGTTTTACTTGTTTACTTAGGGTTATAAAATTTAATTGTTCCACGTGGAACAATTAAAGCAATTAGTTTTTTATATTAAAAAATAAAAATGTTTCACGTGAAACAATTAAATATGAACACAGAAAACAACACAATAAAACCACCAATTAACAAAGGTACTGCTTTAAAGGTTTATTTAAAATGTAAAGACTTTACGGTTTCTAATGAGGTTTTTTCATTATTAAGAGATGAAAGTTTGGGCTTGTTAATTACAAGTCCACAACCAAAATTAGAAAAACTATCTAAATATTATGAAAGTGGTAATTATATTTCTCATACAGATTCAAATAAAAGTTTGATAGATAAACTTTATCAAAAAGTGAAAAAATTCGCTATTAAAAAGAAATTAACTCTAATAAACAAACAAACATCTAAAGAAAACAGGGATAAAACTATTTTAGATATTGGTTGTGGAACTGGTGATTTTCTATTAGCGTGTAAACAAGGAAGATGGAATGTAGTAGGTGTAGAACCAAATAAAAACGCACGAGTTTTAGCAAAATCAAAATTAGAAATTCTTACATCAAATTATACTGTTTTAAATAATCAATATCCAAAAATACACGAAACAGTAAATACGGTAGAAGAACAATTTGATGTAATTACCTTATGGCATGTTTTAGAACATATTCCAAATTTAGAAAAATATATAATTCAATTAAAAAAATTATTAAAACCAAACGGAACCTTAATTATTGCTGTGCCAAATTATAAAAGTTACGACGCTAAATATTATAAAGAGTTTTGGGCAGCTTATGATGTGCCAAGACACCTTTGGCATTTTTCTCAAAAATCAATTTCTTTGTTATTTAAAAAAGAGAACATGAAAGTTGCAAAAACACTTCCTATGAAATTTGATTCGTATTATGTAAGTTTATTATCAGAAAAATATAAAACAGGGAAATCAAATTTATTTAAAGCTTTTTTTATTGGTCTTAAATCAAATTTTAAAGCATTATCATCAAAAGAATATTCTTCTTTAATTTATGTGCTAAAAAACATCTAATTATTAATTTAAATATATTATTATTTACTTTATTTTTAATGTATAGTTATCTTGTCTAAACATTAATAAAGCGCCTTAAACCTCAAATTTTAAGACTGTTTTCAATAAGAAAAACTTATTAGATAATTAATAGTTATAAGATATATTGATGGTTTAACTGTTCTGAAATAAATTACTTAAAAACAAGTAATAATTAATTTTTTCCTAAAGAGAGGTGTTTTTCCTTTCTTAAAATTAATTCATTTAATTAGGTTTATTATTCTGAGGTTTATCTACTTCATCGTTATTACAAGAAATAAAAAGTAATACTTAAAACTCTTTTCATAAACTACAATTATGTAAATCAAAATGGAATTGTAACTTTGCCTAAAATAAAAAAATGGAATTAACTAGAATAAATAAATATTTAAGTGAAGTTGGTTTTTGTTCTAGAAGAGCAGCAGATAAATTAATCGATGCTGGTCGAGTAACAATTAATGGTAAAGTTCCTGAAATGGGAACAAAAATTTCTATCAAAGATGAAGTACATGTTGATGGTAAATTAATCACCAAGAATAAAAATAAAAATGTTTATTTAGCATTTAATAAACCTGTAGGAATAGTTTGTACCACAGATACTCGTGTAGAAAAAGATAATATTATAGATTTTATTAATTATCCTACACGGATTTTTCCTATTGGTAGATTAGATAAACCAAGCGAAGGTTTAATATTTTTAACTGATGATGGCGATATTGTAAATAAAATTTTAAGAGCAAATAATAATCATGAAAAAGAATATATAGTTCGTTTAAATAAATCAATTACTAATGAGTTTATTAAAAAAATGAGTAATGGTATTCCTATTCTAGATACAATTACAAATAAATGTTATGTAGAGCAATTAAATACCAATACTTTTAAAATTATATTAACTCAAGGTTTAAATCGTCAAATTAGACGTATGTGTGAATATTTAGATTATAGAGTAGTTAAGTTAAAGCGTGTTAGAATTATGAATGTTGCATTAGATATTCCAGTAGGAAAATGGCGAAATTTAACCAAGGAGGAATTGGATTTTATTAATAATTCTGTAGTGGATTCTATAAAGGAAGCTTGATAATAGTAATAGAAAACGATATTACTAAAATTTTAATGAGCGATATTACTATTGTTTTTTCCTCAGACTTAGCAGAGACGTGTGGTACTCTTAAAAATATTATGGATAATTATCATAAAAAAATTTACCTTTAAAATTTTACTATAGACTATAAAACTTTATTTTTCAACACAATTAAATTCTTATCCGTTATTAATAAAGACAAAAGGCGCCTTTTAAAAATTATATGCTTTTAACTTTGTAAAAAATAAATTTATGTATAAATCTGTAACAGCTCAAGAGGCTGTAAAAGTTATAAAAAATAATGATAGAATTTATGTTCAAGCAGCAGCAGCAGCAGCACCACAAATTTTATTAAATGCCATGACGGCAAGACATGAGGAATTACGTAATGTAGAAGTTTCACATTTACATATTGAAGGTGAAACACCTTATGCAAACCCTATTTATAAGGATAGTTTTCATGTAAATTCATATTTTATAGGTAAAAATGTAAGACATACTATTAAGGCAGGAAATGGATCTTACACACCTGTTTTTTTAAGTGAGTTACCTTTTTTATTTAAAAGAAATATTGTACCCTTAGATATTGTTTTTATACAAGTTTCTCCTCCAGACAAACATGGATATTGTTCTTTAGGCGTATCGGTTGAAGCAAGTTTAGCAGCAATTGATAATGCTAAGCATGTAATTGCACAAATTAATCCACAAATGCCTAGAACTCACGGTGATGGAATTATTCATATTTCAGAACTAGATACTTTAGTAGAACATGATTCGCCTATTCATACTCACTTTTCACCTAAAACAAATAATATTGAAAAAAAAATAGGTGAATACATTGCTGAAATGATTGATGATGGCTCTACACTTCAAATGGGAATTGGTTCTATACCAAATGCAGTATTAGCACAACTTACAAATCATAAAAATTTAGGGTTACATACAGAAATGTTTTCTGATGGCGTAATAGATCTTATTTTAAACGATGTAATTAACGGAAATAATAAAGGTATAAACCCTGGAAGAGCTATGGCAACTTTCTTAATGGGAAGTAAAAAATTATACGATTATGTAGATGATAATCCTTTTGTAGAGATGCGTTCATCTGATTTTGTTAATGATGTTGCAATTATTCGTCAAAATCCTAAAATGGTTGCTATTAATTCTGCTATAGAAATAGATTTAACTGGTCAAATTTGTGCAGATAGTATTGGTACACAATTATATTCTGGTGTTGGTGGTCAAATGGATTATATTAGAGGCGCATCATTAAGTAAAGAAGGAAAAGCTTTTATTGCCTTACCAAGCCAAACAAATAAAGGAATAAGTAGAATTGTTCCCTTTTTAAATAAAGGAGCTGGAGTTGTAACAACTAGAGCTCATGTACATTATGTTGTTACAGAATATGGTGTGGCAGATTTATATGGTAAAACAATAAAACAACGAGCAAAAGCTTTAATAAATATTGCACACCCTAATCATAGAGAAAGAATTGAAAGAGAGTTTTATGAAACTATTATGTAATTAACTTATTGATAATTATTAAATTGCATACGATATGTTTTTAAAGAAACTTATTTAGTATTATATTAGCCAAATATTTAACATTAAAAAATTAACAATTATGTATAAAAAATTAACAATTGTAGTAATCTTATTACTAAATATTACTGTTTTTTCACAAATTACTAATGAGGGAAAACCTCTTAGTTGGAAACTATTAAACGATTCAAATACCATACAAACACATATATTACCAAAATTTGATGTAAAAAAATTACATGCAGAAGATAAAATAAATGATAAATTAACTATCCCTTTTCGTTTTGGTTTTAAACATGAAGTGAATTTAGGTTTTAATGATGGTCAATGGAATGTTTTAGATAATGGAGATAGAATTTGGCGTATTAAATTTCAATCTAAAGATGCATTATCATTAAATTTTATTTTTGATAATTTTTATTTACCTAAAGGAAGTACATTATACTTATATAATGAAGATAGAAGTGATTTATTAGGAGCATATACATCAGATAATAATAATAAAAACAATTCTTTAGGTACTTGGATTGTGCAAGGAGATACTGTTTGGATTGAATATTTTGAACCAGCAGATAAAATAAATAAAGGAAAACTAACTATTGACGTAGTAACACATGCTTATAGAAATTCTAATACTGCGAAAGAATTAAAAAATTTAGGTTCTTCAGATAATTGTAATCAAGATGTAGATTGTCCAATTGGAGCTGATTGGGAAGATAAAAAAGACCATAATAAAAAAGCGGTTGGTATGATTTTAACTGGTGGAAGTGGTTGGTGTTCTGGTGCTTTAATAAATAATGTAAATAATGATGGAACTCCTTATTTTTTAACTGCTAATCACTGTACAGATGGAGCTAATCCCGCAAATTTAGCTGTTAGATTTGGTTGGATAAGTCCTAATCCAGTTTGTGCAACTACAGCAAACAGTACAAACGGACCAACTAATATGCAAATGAATGGAACAATGTTAAGAGCTAATAATAGTAATTCGGATTTTGCTTTATTAGAATTTAACAATAATATACCTACTTCTTGGGATAGAACTTGGGCTGGTTGGGATAATACAGATACAACACCTAATTTTGTTGTGGGAATTCATCACCCTGCTGGTGATATTATGAAAATTTGTAGAGATAATGCTGGTACAATAGCTCTTTTAGATGGAGGAGTTTATGAATGGGAAATTACTTCTGCTGGCAGTGGTTGGGAAATAGGTGTTACAGAAGTTGGTTCTTCTGGTTCTCCTTTATTTAATCAAGATGGAAGTATTATTGGGCAATTACATAGAGGTAGTGCTGCTTGTAATGGTACGGTAGATAATGGCGGTTATGACCAATATGGTAGATTTGCTAAATCTTGGGATGATATAGCGGGCAATTCAAATCAATTAAAACCTTGGTTGGATCCTACAAATACTGGTCAAAGTATTATTGGTAGTTATCCTCCGCAACAAACTTATACTAATGATGCTTCTATTACTTTAACTATTCCAGAATTAGCTTGTGGAGAAACTGAAATAAATCCTTCAATAGCTTTAAAGAATAATGGTACTAATACTTTAACAAATGTAACTATAGAATGGAACTTAAATAATGGAGCAAATACATCTATAAATTGGACAGGTTCTTTAGTTCAAAATGCTATAGAAAATATTAGTTTAGGAGCAATTACATTAAATAATGGAACACATACTCTTAATGCTACAATAACTACATCTGATGAAAATTCAGCGAATAATACTGATTCTAAAAATGTAATTATAGATGTTACAGCTTACCAAACTACACAAATACATTTAGATTTATTAACTGATAATTATTGCGAAGAAACCAGTTGGACTTTTAAAAATGCAGCTGGTACAATTTTATATAGTGGTGGAAATTATACACAAAACCAACAAGATAACACACTATTTACTGAAACTTTTAATGTAACAAATAATCAATGTTATACTTTTGAAATATTAGATAGTGAAAATGATGGTATTTGTTGTGTTTATGGTAATGGTTCTTATAGTTTAACAACTGATAATGGAACAGTTATTTTTTCTGGAGGAGATTTTGGTTCAAATGAAATTACTGAAATAGTAATAGCTAATACTGCTAGTATTAAAGATGAATTGGCTAATAATATAAACATATATCCAAACCCAACAAAAAACACCTTAAACGTTAATTTAAATAGCATTTCAGGTGATTATAGGTATTCTTTAATAAACACCTTAGGACAAAAAATTTTAAATGGTAATTTAATGAATACTAATAATATTTTAGATATTTCTACTTTAGAAAAAGGAGTTTACTTTTTAAAAATAAAAGATATATTATCTGATAATAATATGATTAAAAAAATTATTATTAATTAGGTTCTACTACAAATATATTGGAATTAATAAAAATTAAATTTTGCAATATAACTATTATTTTTATTAAAAAAGCCTCGATAAAACCGAGGCTTTTTTAATTAATAATCAAATTATTATCTATTTTTCTTCTTTAATAAAATCAAAAATCTTCGTTTCTAATTCATCCATTAAATCAGGGTTATCAGCAATTAAACCTTTCACAGCATCTCTACCTTGACCAAGTTTTGTTTCTCCATAACTAAACCAAGAACCGCTTTTTTTAACAATATTATATTCTACTGCTAAATCTAAAATTTCACCAACTTTAGAAATTCCTTTACCATACATAATATCAAACTCAGCTATTTGAAAAGGTGGAGCAACTTTGTTTTTAACTACTTTTACTTTAGTTAAATTACCAATTACTTTATCGCCATCTTTAATTTGCGTTCTTCTACGAATATCTAAACGTACCGATGCATAAAATTTAAGTGCATTTCCACCAGTAGTAGTTTCAGGATTTCCAAACATAACACCAATTTTTTCACGCAACTGATTAATAAAAATAACCGTACAATTTGTTTTACTTATTGTACCTGTTAATTTTCTAAGTGCTTGCGACATTAAACGTGCATGTAAACCCATTTTAGAATCTCCCATTTCACCATCAATTTCACTTTTTGGTGTTAAAGCTGCAACGGAATCAATTACAACAATATCAATAGCACCAGAACTTATTAAATTATCGGCTATTTCTAAAGCTTGTTCTCCATAATCTGGTTGAGAAATAATTAAATTATCAATATCTACACCTAAATTTTCTGCATAAAAACGATCAAATGCGTGTTCTGCATCTATAAAAGCGGCTATTCCACCAGCTTTTTGAGTTTCGGCTATTGCATGAATAGCTAACGTAGTTTTACCAGATGATTCGGGACCATAAATTTCAATTACTCTACCTCTTGGATAACCTCCAACTCCTAAAGCTAAATCTAAACCTAATGATCCTGATGAAATTGCATCTACATCTACATGTGCTACATCACCTAATTTCATTACAGCACCTTTACCATAACTTTTATCTAACTTATCTAATGTAAGTTGTAATGCTTTTAATTTTGCTTCTTTTTCTTTATTTACTGATTTTGCCATAATTTTATATAATTTTACGTTTGCTAAATTACTGTTTTTATTGTGTTTTTTAATCTTTTAATTATTCAATATTTTAAATATTATAACAAAAGTAAAATGAAAGAGTGACAACAGTATGTCAACATGAAAATAAATAAATTAAACAGTTGTTAACAATATATATTATAATAATAAATTAATTTTAAAAATTTTAAAAAGAAATGATGGTTATTATAGTGTGTTAATATGTGATATAAATAATTACTTAAACATTTGTATATATCACTTATTAAAAATAATAAACAAGTTATTATATTATAATGTTTTAATAATCAGTCATTGAACATTAATAATAAACAACTTATTAATAACTGTTATTAACCATATTTTTTAATAAATATTTTATGTAAATTAGTTATAAGTATTATAAAAAGTGTTGATAATATGTTTTAAAATAATAATAAATTAATTTGTTTTATAAACTATTAAACTTGTATTGTAAAAAATATTAACTATTCAAAATTTAGTTATCTTTTTAAAGTATAAATTAATTAACAATTACTTAATATTGTAAACTATTAATAATTAGGTTGTTTATAAAATACTATTAACATCTGTTTTTTTATTTGTTAATAGGCTTAATAATGTTAATTTTGTTACATAATTATTATATAAAAAAATGAAGAAAATAGCCATTGCAAACGATCACGCAGGAACTGAATATAAGTTTGAAATAATAAAATATTTAGAAAAAGAAGGATATAAAGTTTTTAATTTTGGTACAGATAAAAAAGATAGTATAGATTATCCAGATACTATTCATTTAGCAGCTAAAGAAGTTAATGATAATAAAGTTGATTTAGGTATTATTCTTTGTGGTTCTGGTATTGGCGCACAAATGGTAGCAAATAAACATCAAAATGTACGTGCTGCTTTATGTTGGAATAATGAATTAGTATCACTTACAAGGCAACATAATGATGCTAATATATTATCTATTCCTGCTCGTTTTGTATCTTTACAACAAGCATTAGGTTTTGTTAAAATATTTTTAGAAACAGAATTTGAAGGCGGAAGACATCAAAATAGAGTAAATAAAATACCTTGTTAAGGTGATTTTTTATTTTATATAAAAAACATGATAAAATTTAAAACAAAAGAATACGAACACTTAACAAAAGATGAGTTGTATGAAATACTTAGATTAAGAGCTGAAGTATTTATAGTAGAACAAAATTGTGTATATCAAGATATTGATAATAAAGATCAAAAAGCCATACATATTTTAGGATATAAAAATAATAAAATAATTGCTTATACACGTATTTTTAAAGCAGGTGATTATTTTAAAAACGCTAGTATTGGAAGAGTTTTAGTAATAGAAAAAGAAAGACATAATAAATATGGGTTTCAATTAATAGAAACTTCTATAATGGCAATAAATATACACTTTAAAGAAATTAAAATTGATATATCTGCTCAAGAACATCTTGAATTTTTTTATAATAATTTAGGTTTTTTAAAAATAGGTGATTCTTATTTAGAAGATGGTATTGATCATATAAAAATGATTAGAAGATAAAATGAATAGAATAAATCGCATAACAGCTATTTTAACACAATTACAATCTAAACGTATTGTAACTGCTCAAACTATCGCAAATCGTTTTGAAATTAGTTTACGTACCGTTTATCGAGATATTAAATCTTTACAAGAAGCAGGAGTTCCAATTGGCTCAGAAAACGGCGTTGGTTATTTTATTGTTGATGGTTACCGTTTGCCACCAATTATGTTTACCGAAGACGAGGCAAACGCACTCATTACAGCCGAAAAATTAGTCCTTCAAAAAAATGAGAAATCCTTATCTAAAAATTATACCTCAGCATTAATTAAGATAAAAGCCGTTTTACGAAACCAGCAAAAAGAAAAAATAGAGTTATTAGATAGCCGAATAAGCGCAGACAGCAAATATATTATCAACCCAAAAAGTGATTATTTATCTAAAATTCAAATAGGAATAACCGATTTCTTACAACTTAACATTACCTACAAATCTATTTATAAAAACGAAATAACCGAGCGAAACATCAAACCATTAGCCTTATATTTTACCGAAAACGATTGGATTTTAATCGGTTTTTGTACACTTAGAAACGGTATAAGAGAATTTAGATTAGATAAAATAGAAAAATTACAACTTAGTTTAGAAAAATTCGAACATTTTAAAGACTTTGATTTATCAAAATATTTTGATGAATCTCATTAAAATTTCATACCTTTGTCACATCATAAAAATGATTATTGATTATAATTACCCTTTCCTAAAAAAGTATTTATATAAAATAAATACAAATAATAATCATTTTAACTTTAACAAAACCGAGTAATTTAAAAAATAAAATATAATAATCGATTCGAGTCGATTAAACAGAATAAATTAAAAAATGTCAAGAAGAAAAAACAATAAATTCCCACAGAATTTTAAAAGAAACAAAAACAAAAACGAAATAAAGCATTTAGCTAATAAAATAGCCAAAATACTTAGTCAAAACTCCAAACAAAGTTTAAATTATAAACAAATAGCATCCCAATTAGAAATAGAAGATGCCGATGGAAGAAACCAAATCACTAAAAAACTAGCCGAACTTTTAATAGATAAAAAAATTAAAGAAACTGATAGAGGTAAATATCAAATAGTAGCCGATAATAATTACCATATTGGTACCGTAGATGTAACTTCTCGTGGTGGCGCTTATGTAGTTTGTGATGATTTAGAACAAGATATTTATATTCCTTCACGTAATATGAATCGTGCGTTACACAAAGATACCGTAAAGGTTTACGTCTATAATCGTAAAGCTAATAAAAAAACAGAAGGAGATATTGTTGAAATTATAGACAGAGTAAAATCTGATTTTGTAGGAGTTTTACAAATGAATAAAAATTTCGGATTTGTTGTTCCAGACGACAAAAAAATGTACACAGATATTTTTGTTGCTGCTAAAAAAATTAACGGAGCTCAAGATGGTGATAAAGTACTAGTTAGTATGACCGATTGGCCAAGTAACTCTAAAAATCCTTTTGGTGAAATTACCGAAGTTTTAGGTAAACCAGGCGATCACGATACCGAAATGCACTCCATTTTAGTAGAATATAACTTACCTTATAAATTCCCTAAAGATGTAGAAGATGACGCAGCAAAATTACCAATAAAAATTACCGAAAAAGAAATAGCTAAAAGAAGAGATTTTAGAGATATTTTAACCTTTACTATCGACCCAAAAACAGCAAAAGATTTTGATGATGCCTTATCTTTTCAAGTATTAGAAAACGGAAACTATGAAATAGGTGTTCATATTGCCGATGTTAGTCATTATGTACAAGAAGATACTATTTTAGAAGATGAAGCTTATCACAGAGCAACATCGGTTTATTTAGTTGATAGAGTTGTACCAATGCTTCCTGAAGTACTGAGTAATAATGTATGTTCACTTAGACCACACGAAGAAAAATTAACCTTTTCAGTAGTTTTTGAATTAGATCAAAAAGCACATATTTTAAAAGAATGGTTTGGTAGAACAGTAATTTATAGCGATGCTCGTTTTGCTTATGAAGAAGCACAAGTCATTATTGAAAACAATGTAAGCGAAGATAATTCAAAATTAAATTTAGAAATTCCAGCTGATGTCTCTTTAACAGATGAAGCTTATAAAACTACACCAGAATTAGGACAAGCTATTTTAAAAATGGATAAATTAGCTAAAATTCTTCGTAAAAAAAGAATGGAAACAGGCGCTTTATCGTTTGATAGATCTGAAGTTAGATTTGAATTAGACGAAGATGCAAATCCAATAGGTGTTTATACCAAAGTTTCTAAAGATGCCAATAAACTAATTGAAGAGTTTATGCTACTTGCTAATAAAAAAGTAGCCGAGTTCATTGGTAGAAATAAAAATGGAACACCAACAAAAAAGACCTTTATTTATCGTATTCACGATGAACCAGACACTTCAAAATTAGAAGACTTACAACGTATTGTTCGTAAATTTGGATATAATATCAATACAGATTCAAGAAAAGACACTACACAATCTATAAACAAGCTTTTAAACGATGTAAAAGGGAAAGCAGAACAAAATATGGTGGAAACACTATCCATTCGTTCTATGAGTAAAGCCGTTTATACAACCGATAATATTGGTCATTATGGTTTAGCATTTGATTACTATTCACATTTTACATCGCCAATTAGACGTTATCCTGATGTAATAACACACAGATTATTACAACAATATTTAGATGGAGGAAAATCGGCTAATAAAGATGTTTATGAAGAAAAATGCAAACATTCATCCGAAAGAGAATACATGGCAACAAAAGCCGAAAGAGATTCTATAAAATACATGCAAGTAAAATACATGCAAGATCATAATAACGATAAATTTACTGGTGTAATAACTGGTGTAACCGATTGGGGAATTTATGTGGAAATAATAGAAAACAAATGTGAAGGAATGGTTAGAATAGGCGACATTAAAGATGATTTTTATACTTTTGACGAGAAGACATTCTCGGTTGTTGGTCAAGCAACAGGAAATTCATATACGCTTGGCGATGAGGTAACAGTAAAAGTTAAAAAAACCGATTTAGAACGTAAACATTTAGACTTTTGGTTAGTGGATTAAATTTAAAAAAACAAATAATATTTTTATTAGTATCTATTTTATTAATTGGATGTGATGCATTAACTGGCGAAGAAATAGGAAGACTTAAAATTAATAAAGTAAGTACCAGAGATAATTTAATAATAAAAGAAACTATTATTGAATTGAACAAAAGCGATAAAGTAAGTATTTGGTCTGATATGGATATTTCCTTTA
>CAYOFS010000054.1:0-13247 GCA_964403095.1 uncultured Flavobacteriaceae bacterium
CCTAAAATTTCTAATAAATGTGAATAAGCATCATGATGACGCACTTCACTTTCAGCAAAAGTTGCACCAACAGAACCTATTTCTGGTTTAGGCATTTTGTGGTGAATATCTCCCCAAAAAGTCTTAACAGCTACTTCAATTTGCGAAATTGCCAACATGGTATTTTTAATGGCATTTTGCTCTAAAGGATTTAAGCGTGTTTTAAAGTCTTGTATATCGCTTGTGAAATTAAATTCGGTATGTATCCAATAAGAGTGTCTAATTGCACTTACATATTCGTATAAATCTGGGTATTCGTAAGGTTTTAAATTGATTCTTTTTTCAAAAATATTTGTTTTTCTACTTCTTGCTTGTTCATCTCTAAATAAAATATATGCTTTTGCTACATCATGAAACTTGCTATCCATCAACTTAATTTCAACAATATCTTGTACTTCTTCTACTGTTGGAATATAATTTGCGTCTTTTAGTTTGCGTTCTAATAAAGAACCAATAACAATTTTAGAAATTGCTTCGGCATCTTCTCTACTACCATTATCAACCGATGCCATTGCTTTTTCAATAGCGTTAATTATTTTATCTAATTGAAAATCACTAGTTTGATAATCTCTTTTTATTATTTCGGTAATTTGCATAAAACTAGTTTTTAAAGGCGTAATTAATAAATTATGAAAATATTTGCCGCATATTAATAGTGGTTTTTCACTATTAAAAAAGAAACAAATACATCAATTATTTTCGGTTTTTCTTTGTAAAGGAATTATGATTAATTCTCACTCAAGAATATTAGTTAAATTGACGTTTACAAATATTGTTATTTTTAATGAAAAAATAGCACACTACTTATTCACAAATAGGCTTAGTTTTTAACAAAATGACTGTAAAAATGATATTTGTTATAAAAATGACAATTATATAACAAACTGTATTTTAATTGATTGTAGTGTCCAATCCGCTTTGACTAGCGATTATTATTGAGGTTCTTAGAAAAGGAAATTAAAAATCTTTTTTTACATAAAATCTAACTCTTTTTATTGAATTAAAATAGTATTGTTTGTAAAAAAAACAACGCTATTTATCTATACATCCATCCGCTAGGATTTTGTGCTTTGGCATCTTTCCAAAGTTGAAATTTTAAAATAGTTTTACCTGTTGTAGCATCAGTATGAACTGTACCTATTTGTTGTTTTGTTTTGACCTTATCACCTTCGCTTACTAAAAGGTTTTCTAAATTTCCATATACAGTTACATAGTTACCATGTTGTATAATAAGTGTTTTTAGTTTTGTATTTTTAGATAACATAATTGCTTTAACGGTTCCATTAAAAACAGCTCTTGCTTTAGCGTTTTTAGAAGTTGTATAAAACCAACCGCTACTTTTCACTTTAATTTTTTTCATTGTTTCATGACTACGCTGACCAAAATATCTTGACACATAACCTTTTTCAACTGGAGCTGGTAATTTCCCTTTATTTTTAGTAAAACTTGATGCTAATTTTTTTGCTACTTTTGTTAAAACGAACCCTTTTGATTTTTTACCCGTTTTTTTATTAGATTTCTTAATTACTTTTACAATTAAATTTTCTAATTTTTTATTATAAGCTCTTTCTTGTTTTTGTTTCGATTTTATCTGAGCTAAATATTTACTTTCTTTATTTTTTACTTTTCTAAGAAGTTTTTCTTTGTTTTTCTTTTGTACATCAACAATTTTCCTTTCTTTTAATTGTATATTAATCAAGCTATCTTTAACTTGTTTTTTTAGAAGAATTGAATCGTTTAATTTTATTATTTTACCCTTTTTAATTAAAATTTCCGCTGCTTTATTTCTTCTGTATTCTGCATATTGATTCATATACTTTAACCGCTTATATGCTTGTAAAAAATCTTTAGATGATAATAAAAATAGTAATCGGCTATTTTTACTTTTGTTTTTATAACTACTTACAACTGTTTTTGTATAGTCTTTTTTTAACTTGGTAAGTTGTTGTTCAATAGTAGTTACTTTTTTTTGATTTTTATCAATTTCGGTAATATAAATCACACTTTCTTTTTTAATATTATCAATAATATCTTGATGTATATTAATTTTTTTATTGATATCACTTAATTGTGATAAAACTGTTTTTTCACTTTTTTTAGTTTTAGATAGTAAACGGTTTATTTGTTTTATTTCGGTTTGTAATTTTTTCCGTTTTGCTTCTAATTGTTTTTTATTTTGTGCGTTTAAAGAGTATACAAATAAGAGTAATAATAATACAATAGTATTTTTTCTGAAGAAATTATATTTGAATAAGTTTGTCATACTATAGTTTTATTTCTTTATATCCATCAGGAATGGTAAATGGAAATTTTAAATCCAAGTCAAATTTAACCGATTTATAATCAATATTTATAGTATTAGTTTTCTTACTGTCTTTTGCTAATATATAAATGTGTTTTGGAAAAAGCGTATTATTTATTTTCTCGAATTCTGTATTTTTTAAAGTAAGTGATTTTTCGCCTCCATTTTGTCTAATTTCTTGTTTTTTTGTTTTGAAATTAGTAGCGTCTAACCAAAAGAAAATATTGAATCTTTCGTCGTTTTCCTTTGGAGTAAAAATATAACTATCGTCTTCTGCTTTTATAACAAAATCACTATTATTCAAATTATAAATGGATTCGCCTAAAAATATGCTTTGTATTTGTTGAAAATTAACTTCCGTTCCTAAAATATTACTTAAAAGCGAAAAATCCCCATCAAAATACGTATTGTCAAGGTTGTTATAAAATTGCACATTATTAGGTGTGATTTTTAATTTTCCAACCGAAATAAATTTAGATATACTCAACCAGATTACTTCGTCTTTTTTTATTCTTAGAGATGCGCTTACTGTTGGAATATACTTTTCGCCTTCGTATTTAATTTTTAGTGAGGCTTTTACTGTTTTATGAGTAAAATTATTTTTGTTATAGCTATCTAAAACCGTATTTAATAATTTCATATTTGCTTTACTAGTCGTTCCTTTTTTACTTTTACATGATGTAAAAAATACTATTGTAATTAATATAATAACTAATTTTTTCATTATAAATATGTTTTTATAGTAGTTCTTAATTAATATTTATTCGCTATTTTAATTTATTGATTTTAGCTAAATATTTAGCTGCTTCCGTATGATTACCTAAGCCTATATATGCTTTTTGAATTTGTTGATAAAAGCTTATTTCTAATTCAGCATCATCAATAATAAAATCTAAACCTGCGTTTAATATTTCAATAGTATTTTGGTAATTACTAAGTTTGTTTTCGGCTTTACCTAACATAAAATACACATAAGGTTGTGCTGGAAACAATTCTAGTCCTTTTTTACTATCACTCAATAGTAAGTCGAATTTTTGTTGTTTTTCTTCCTCTAAAAGTAATTTTTTAAGTGTTTTATACTCTTTGTTTTTTTTAAACTCTTTTTGCAATCCTTCAATAGAACCATTGCTTACTACAACGTTAGTCGTTTTTTTAGGTTGGCTTATTGGTTTTGTTACAGTTGTTTTTTTACGAAAAAGCACTCGTTTATAATAGGTTTTATTATCAATTATCTGATGATTATTTTCTAAAGCCACAAATACTTCCTTTGCTTTTTCTTTATCACGGTTACCAATATGCAACACAATTAAGTCTTGCTTCTTTTTTGGGTTTATAGCAATAATTCTATGTTGAACCTCTATGGCTTTGTCAAAATCTCTTTGTGTTCTATATATATTTTTAAGATGTTCTAATACATGTATGTTGCTAGCATCAATTTCTAAAATTTTATTAGAAAAATAAATGGCATTTTCATAATCTTTTAGTTTGTAATAATTTTTTACGTATTCAAAATTTAAACCAATGTCATTAGGGTAAATTTGTTTGCATTCGTCTAGTTGCTCAATAGCTTTTGTATAATCTTCTTTTGCTTTTTGTTGTATAGCGGTAAAAAAATGATTTTGGAATTTTAAATAGTCTTTTTCTTCTTTTAATTCTTTTTCACGCTCAATTTCTTTAGGCGTTTTTTTAATAGTAAACTCTTGAGCCGATAAAAATACAGGCATGAGTATAATAATTAAATAAAATATTTTTCTAAACATATAAACTATTCTAATACGGTAAAATCACCCAAACTAACCGAAGTATATTTACCATTATATTTCACTTTATTCCCAATCATGGAATTGGTTAATTTAGCGTTATTAATCTCTACTTCTTCTTGAATAAGTGAGTTATCAATTTCTGAATTACTTACAACACTATTCATGCCAAGTGATACATTTGGGCCAATAGTACTGTTTTTTATAACAACATTTTCTCCTATATAACAAGGTTCAATAATCTTAGTGTTTTCTAAAACCACGTTTTTTGCAACTATTTCTTCGTTATCTTTAAGCGCATATTGTAAAATACTTGTATTGGTTTTTATTGTAATATCCTTGTTACCGCAATCCATCCAATCACTTACTTGACCAGGAACAAATTTCGCTCCTTTTTGCTTTAAATTTTCTAAGGCATTTGTAAGCTGAAATTCTCCTTTTTCAGTGATATTATTATCAAGTAAATATTCAATTTCTGTACGTAAATCCTCTCCTTTTTTAAAGTAATAAATACCAATAATAGCTAAATCGGATACAAATTCTGTTGGTTTTTCAACAAAATCGGTTATTATGCCATCTTTTGTTTTTATTACGCCATAAGCGCTTGGATCGGATACTTGTTTTACCCAAATAGCACCATCAGAATTAGGGTCTAACGTAAAATTTGCCTTAAAAAGTGTATCGGCAAAAGCAACGACACAATTACCATTCAAGCTATCTTTTGCTTGATAAATTGCATGCGCTGTTCCTAAAGCTTCTTTTTGAACAACAACAGTTGCTTTCGTGTTTAAGCTACTCGCTATTTTTAATAAGCGTTCTTCGGTTCCTTTAGGAAATGTTGGACCAATAATAAAACAAATCTCTTCTATTTTCTGATTTATTACACCAACAATATCTTCTACTAAACGCTGAACAATTGGTTTACCTGCTATTTTTGTTAAAGGTTTTGGTATCGTTAATGTGTGAGGTCTTAGTCTTGAACCAACTCCCGCCATTGGAATTATTATCTTCATAGTTTATTAAAAATTAAAAAACAAATATACTTGTTTTTTAGATATAAAAGCGTTGTTAATACGCTAATATAAACGCTCCTTTTTTGGTAATATTATAGATTGGAGTATTATTTTCAATACACGTTTTTTCCCATCTTTTAATACTGCTTTTATAATTTGAATTATCCATAATAACAAGTTTGGGTTGTAATTTTTTAATAAATCTTTCCATATTTATTTTAGGAGATTGCTGTAAAACAATATAGTCTGTTTTAAAATTAGGAATATTATAAACACCTAAACTATCAATTATTAAGAGTGATTTATTTTTAATATTATAGATGTTTTTAATGGGTTTTTGACTTACCTTTACTATTCCTGTTCCTATTTTGTAATTATTTACAACATAACTATTAGCAAAAGACAAACTATCTAAATCATGATAAAACGTAGTATTTATTCCTTTTCTATCTAGGAAAACACGTTGCTTATATTTGTTAAAGACAATAAATTCATTACTATTTTCACGATGATATTTCTCATATAATAAAACTACTTGAAACAAAATTATACTTAATAAAATAAACCCTATTCTTTTAAACGATGGCTTATTCCATAATTTAAAAACACCTATTATAATAAAATATGAAGCAACTAAAAGCAACATAGAAAAACCAATATTTTTGAATAAAAAAGCTTCTTGTTTGGCAATAAAAGCTATAAAATTATTCATCTGATAAATTATCCAACTAAATAACTTCGCTATTGAAAGCGGTAAGATATCTAGTAAAGATAAAATAATCACTAAAATACCAAAACCTAGAATAATACCCAGAAAAGGAATAATAACCATACTTGAAATAAAAAACAGACTAGGAAACTGATGAAAATAGTACAAGCTCAAAGGTAAAATTCCTAATTGAGCCGAAACCGAAATTGCAAACAACTGCCAGACCTTTTTGAAAAGCCAAAATTGCGGATTGTAAAATTTAATAAATAACGGATAAAAATAAACAATAGAAAAAACCGCTAAATAACTCAACTGAAATCCAACCGAAAATATATATAACGGATGGATTAGTAACAAGACAAACATAGAAATAAAAAGGCTATGCAAAGTACTTGTCCGCTTATTAGAATACAAACCAATGCTAATGGCTGTAAACATAGTAACTGCTCTAATTACCGATGGTGAAAGCCCTGCCAAAAAAGCATACATCCATAAAAATATAATAATTACAATTACTTTAATTGTTTTTCCGTTTTTTATCCGTTCAATAGGTTTGAATATATAACTTAAAAGCATTAATAAAATACCAATATGTAAACCCGAAACTGCTAAAA
This sequence comes from uncultured Flavobacteriaceae bacterium, assembly GCA_964403095.1. GTDB lineage: Bacteria > Bacteroidota > Bacteroidia > Flavobacteriales > Flavobacteriaceae > S010-17. Next base: position 6,438 of record CAYOFS010000054.1, read on the forward strand.
TATGTATCGCTCCTGCTCCTGCATAACTTTCTAATAAACCTTTTGAAATATCCTGTCTTTGCCCTAAAAGTATGGCGTTTATAATTGCTAGCTCGTCATTTTTTATACTATGTTTTTTTAATGAATTCTTAATTTTATTTCTAAAATTATGCAACACACTATTTAAAGTATTGTTTCTTTTTAAAAGATAATAAGCTGTTTTATGTGTAGTTATTTGATGATGAATTTGTTGTTTTTCTAAATATTTTCTATAATCAAACTGATACGGATTTAAAGGTTTATTTATCTCTTTAAGTTGGGTTTGTACATAAATTTTATCGCCAACATTAGCCTGATTATTAATTAAACTATCTTTTTTTATATTTAGTAAGATAGTACCAATCGTTTTATTACTGTCTAATTGTGAAATATTTGCAAAATATTTATCGTAATAATTAGTTGATTTTAACTTTTTGTTCACTACCAATACCATTTTATTTTCTCCATTAATAAAATGAGTATAATGGTTTTTATTATTTTTCTGATTTTGAAAAATAACAGCGCTAATTCCTATAACAAAAAATAATAAATATGAGATAATACTAAAATGCAAACTTTTACTAAATGATGTATTGGTAAAATAATAACTCGCATATAAACCAAGTAATAATAATAACTGGAAAAAAACTATTAATATAGGGTTTGGCTCAAGATAATACCCAAATAAAATTCCGATAATTATAAAAAAGGTAAATACAGCAGGAATGTATTTTGTGAGTTTCATAGCTTGATAAATATAGTGAAAATAATTCATCTTACATATTTACACTTTTTATAACAAGTTTTCTTGTTTTAATTTCATATTGATATAAATATTACATTATTAGTTGTGTTTTTAAACTATTATGTATTTTTTAGTTTCAATTAACATCTTTTACCTCGTTATTTGTATCATAATTATAACAAAAACGAAAATATTATGTGTGGAATTTTAGCAATTATCGGAAAAGGAGTAGAAGTACAACATGCAAAAAATCTTTCAAATAGAATGAATCATAGAGGTCCAAATGAGCATGATATTCATGTAACCAAAAAAGGACATATTTTATCGCATGAGCGTTTATCAATAATAGATTTACATACTGGTAAACAGCCAATTAAAGGTTCTAATACAGCTTATATGATTCATAATGGTGAGATTTATAACCATCAAGAATTAAGAGATACTGTTTTAAAAGAACATACTTTTAGAACAAAATCCGATAGTGAGGTAATTGTACATTTATATGAAAAATACGGCTATGATTTTTTAGATAAGCTTGATGGTGTTTTTGCCTTTGTCGTAGTTGATGGAGATGATTTTATTGCTGGTAGAGATCCTATCGGAATTAAACCTTTATATTATGGTAAAGATACAGAAGGAAGATTATATTTTTCTTCCGAATTAAAAGCAATTGCCGACCAATGTGAGACATTTGAAGCCTTTCCTCCAGGTCATTATTACTCCGCAAAAGATGGTTTAGTAAGATATTATACGCCAGATTGGTTTGATTATAAGGTTGCAACCGATGAATTAGATCTAACAAAAATTAGAAAGTCTTTAATAGCAGCAACAAAAAAACGATTAATGACCGATGTTCCTTTAGGTGTTTTACTTTCTGGAGGATTAGATTCGTCCTTAACATCATCTATCGCAACAAGATTATTAAAAGAAGAAGGTAAAGAATTACACTCATTTTCTATCGGGTTAGATAAAAACTCACCAGATTTAATTGCCGCTAAAAAAGTAGCCGATTTTCTAGGTACAAAACACCATGAATTATACTTTTCAATTAATGAAGGTTTAGAAATTATTGACAAACTAATATGGCACTTAGAAACTTATGATGTAACCTCAATTAGAGCTTCTACACCAATGTATTTAATGAGTAAAATGATTACCGATGCTGGTATAAAAGTAGTTTTAAGTGGCGAAGGAGCTGATGAAATGCTTGGCGGATATTTATACTTTCACAACGCTCCAAGTAAAGAAGAGTTTCAAAAAGAAACTGTTAGAAGAGTACAATTATTATCAACTTCAGACTGTTTAAGAGCCGATAAATCAACTATGGCTTATGGTTTAGAAGCCAGAGTTCCGTTTTTAGACAAAGATTTTTTAGATGTTATTATGAAAATAAAACCAGAAGAAAAACAACCAAAAACCTATGGTGGAAAAGAAAAATATATTTTACGAAAAGCCTTTGATACAAAAGATAATCCATTTTTACCAGATGAGGTTCTATGGCGACAAAAAGAACAATTTTCCGATGGCGTTGGTTATAGTTGGATTGATACTTTAATTGAACATTGCGCAGCACAAGTAACCGATTTAGAAATGGAACAAGCTCATATTGTTTTTCCTCATAACACACCTTCTACAAAAGAGGCATATTATATTAGAAATATTTTTAATAAGCATTTCCCTCAAGAACAATCTGCAAAAACAGTATTAAAATGGATACCAAAATGGCAAGAAAATACAGATCCAAGTGGTAGAGCAAATAAAAATCACGTACAAGCAGATGTGAATATTGCTAAAACTAGTATATTGATTTAGTAGGTTGAATCCATAAAATTTCTAGTCGCAAGGGGAAATTTCTAAAATCCTGCGAAATTTTGACCGATAGATTAAATTTGAATTAAAATATCGCAAATATGTCTAAAAAATACCAAAACAAATACCGCATTGAATCCACCAGAAAAAAAGGATACGATTATGCGCAGAATGGCGCGTAATTTCACCGTAGAGACGTTTTGCAAAACGTCTCTACTTTGCATAAAAAAAGAAAAAATAAGCCTACTATACCAATTCAGCATCAAAATACGCTAAATAAATTTAACGTATTTTAAAATTCAATCGGTATTATTTTAACTTGATGTGTTTTTAAGAGATAACAAAACTTCTAAATTACGTTAAATTTTCAGAGCTCTTCTTTTAAAAAAAAGTTGTGTAATATAGTAGAATAAAAAACCTTGAAAAAATCCTAAATACATTCCTGTAAAGATATCTAAAGGAAAATGAACTCCTAAATACACACGGCTATAAGCAAATAAAATTGGCCAAATAAGTAAAAAACGAATGTATTTATAATGATTTTTTAATAGCAGAATAAAAAATGTTGACATTGCAAATGATGTGGTAGAATGCCCAGAAACAAAACTATAACTACCTCTTTGTAAAACAGCTCTTATCGAGTTTTCTAATTCTGGATCGCTACAAGGTCTTGAGCGCATGTAGTGGTATTTTATTAAATTCACTAATTGATCGGAAAAAGTAATAAATAAAGCGATAAATAAGATTAAAATTAAGCTCTTTTTAAGTCCGAAAGCTTTGAATATTAAATAAAGTATTACTATAAATAAAGGAATCCAATGCTTTTGTTCTGTTATTGTTAACCACAACCAATCCCATTTTTCACTACCCAAACCATTCAAATAGGTAAATAAGGCTTTATCATAAGCGACTAATGTATCGGAAAAAGGCGTGTTATTGATAAATGAAAGCATTTTGTAACTGGTTTTAAATGAATAATAGAAATAGTATTATTTTAAATTACGTTTAATTGGACCAGTAATGTCATTAAAATTTTCTTCAATAGAAGATTTTGCTTTGTTTACATCTTTTTTAAGGTCAGATATAATAGTGGTATCTATACCATTTTGTTTGGCAGATTTACTTATTTCACGCTTAATATCATTAGTAGCATCTTTAACTTGACGTATTCCCTTCCCTAAACCTTGCGCAATTTCGGGTATTTTGTCTGCGCCAAAAACCATAATAATGATAATGACAATAAAAAATATTTCGGATCCGCCTAAAAATAAAAACATATTGCAAAGATAAGAAATAAGAAATAAGAAACAAGAAACAAGCCACGAAAACCTTTGCGTATTTTAAGTCATTAAACACTAAAGAGTACTTCTACTGCGAATCTAAACTGAACGTTATTATAGGCAATGCTAATTTTTGGAAGATGGGAGTTTTTACTATTCCAAAATCATGCTTAATTCTAACCAACGCTCTTCTTTAGTTTCTAGTTCTTCAATAAGGTTTTGCAATAAAACAGAGGTATCTTCAATATCATTGATCGCTATTTCACTTTTAGAAAATTTTTCTTCAATTAGTTCTTTCTTTTTATTTAGACGTTCAATATCTTTTTCTAACTTTTTAAATTCTCTATTTTCCTCTTTGGAATGCTTTCCTGTTGGTGTTTCTTTAATTACAAGCTCCTTTATTTCTTTTATCTTTTCTTCTTTGGGTTTTGAATCTTCATAAGTTCGATAGTCAGAATAATTTCCAGGGAAATCTTCTACAACTCCATCACCACGAAAAACAAATAGGTGATCTACAATTTTATCCATAAAATATCTATCATGCGATACTACTAGTAAGTTTCCAGGGAAGTCTAATAAAAAGTTCTCTAAAACATTTAGCGTCATAATATCTAAATCGTTTGTTGGCTCATCTAAAATTAAGAAATTAGGATTTTGAATAAGAACAGTACATAAAAACAATCGTTTTAATTCTCCACCAGACAGTTTTTCAACAAAATCATATTGTTTTGTTCTAGAAAACATAAAACGCTCTAATAAATTACTAGCCGATAATTTTTGTCCGCTTTTCAGAGGGATATACTCTCCAAACTCCTTAATAACTTCAATTACTTTTTGACCAGGTTTTACAACAATACCACTTTGGCGATAATAACCGAATTTAATGGTTTCACCAACAATAACTTTACCGCTATCTGTTTGTAGTTCATTAGTTAACATGTTTAAAAAAGTAGATTTACCTGTTCCATTTTTACCAATAATCCCAATACGTTCACCACGTTTAAAAACGTATTCAAACTTATCTAGAATTACTAAATCATCAAATGATTTTGAAACATTGTGAATTTCAACAACCTTAGAACCCATTCGCTCCATATTGATTTCCAATTGCATTACATGATCATTACGTCTTTGTGATGCTTTTTCTTTAATTTGATAAAAATCGTCAATTCGAGATTTTGATTTGGTAGTTCTTGCTTTAGGTTGTTTTCGCATCCATTCTAATTCCTTTTTAAAAAGGGATTTAGTTTTTCCTAAAGTAACACGCTCTACTGCTAAACGCTCTTCTTTTTTCTCTAAATAATAAGAATAATTTCCTTTATATTTATATATTTTACCTTCATCAAGTTCCATTATTTCATTACAAACACGCTCTAAAAAATAACGGTCATGCGTTACCATAAAGAGTGTTATGTTTTCTTTCTTAAAGTAAGACTCCAACCATTCAATCATTTCTAAATCTAAATGATTGGTTGGCTCATCTAAAATTAATAAATCAGGCTTATTAATTAAAGCAATAGCTAGAGAAAGGCGTTTTTTTTGTCCACCAGAAAGTGTGCTTACTTTTATAGTATGATCTTCAAACTTAAGTTTGGAAAGTATTTGTTTGTATTGTGTATCAAAATCCCAAGCGTTATGTTGTTCCATTGCATCAAAAGCAGTTTGATACGCATCAACATCTTCCATATTTAATAAGGCATGCTCATAAGCTTCTACAATTTTAAGCATCGGATTATCCGAATTAAAAACAACTTGATCAATAGTAAATTCAGGATTTAATGTTTCTTTTTGTTCAAGATATACAATATTTATTCCTTTACGAGAAACCACTTGACCAGAATCTAAACCCTCTTTACCTGCAATAATATTAAGTAAGGTGGTTTTTCCAGTTCCATTTTTGGCAATAAAGGCGATTTTTTGGTCTTTATTAATTCCAAACGAAATGTCTTTTAAGATGGGTGTTTCTCCAAAAGATTTGGAAATATTTTCAACGGATAGGTAATTCATAAAAATTGTATTTATGGCAAAGAAACGGAATTATTTTTTAACGCTTGAGAATTATTGTAAAATAAAACCCCAAGCATTTTGCTTGGGGTTTAAAGTATAATTTAAAGAAATACTAATTCTTAATAAAACGTTTTAGTATTTGTTTTTTATTACTTAAAAATTGAATAAAATAAACGCCATTTTCAAGTGTTGATATATCAATTTTTTTAGTAGATATTTCTCCTTTGGAGACGGTTTGTCCCATCATATTTGTAATAAAGTAATTTTTCATTTTCTTATCTTTTAAATTCACCAAAAGGCTATTTTTAGCAGGGTTTGGAGATATTATCACATCATTTACATAATAATTTTTCATTTTGATATTAGTGCTTGGTCTGTTTGCAGTTCCTACACAAAAATTGGTAACATCATTATTTGTAAATGAAGCTCCAGAGGCTAATGTATTTCCATTACTTTGTTTTAATGAATATGAGCCACTTCCATAATTACAGCACATACCATCACCATATGCATCTTTCATGGTAAAAGTATAACACCCAATAGGTATGCAGTTTGAAATATTTAGCGTAGAACCATTTGTTTGTGAGGCGTAAGTTCCGCCAGAAAAAATAATATTATCATTACTATTTTTAATTTCCCAACTTGTTTCTGCAGGATAATTATCAAATTTAATTGTTAGAGTTGTGTTGATACAAGAACTGGAACCACTACCGTTAGAGATATTTACAGTATAATCTTCTACTTCACCATAATCAAATGATTCGCATGAAGAAGGAATGCCATTATATTTCATAGAAACGCGCATTCTTGTATTACCAACTGTTGCACTTGATGGAATAGTAAACGTTCCGCTAACAGGAGTAGTTTTACTAGCTGATTTTGACCAAACTTGCTCACCAGAATCGGTAAAATCACCATCTTTATTGTAGTCAATCCAAACCGCATAACCTT